>JBQGDL010000067.1:0-7204 GCA_052039045.1 Steroidobacteraceae bacterium | reverse complement strand
CGATCCAGGTACGCACGGTACTCGGCGCGATCGCGGTACGGACCCGAGAAAAGATACGTCCACATGCGCCCCTCGCGGTCGAGCGCGTTCGAATCGTAAAGCGCATCCGCGTGCCGCTCGACCGACAGCGGCTCGATCCGGCAGTAGCGTCCGTCGATCACGGCGCGCGCCGGATGCGGGCGGGTGGTCCAGCCGGATACCGATGGACCGACCGGCAGATCCCGGCTCATGCGTGCGGACTCATGCGGCGGGAGCGGCCTCGGCGCCCCCGTCGGTGAGCTGCAGCGCCGCGAGCCGCGCGTACAGCTCGTTGCGGCGCACGAGATCGGCGTGCGTACCGACCGCGACGATCCGGCCGTGATCCATCACGACGATTCGGCTGGCCTTGAGCACGGTCGCGAGGCGGTGCGCGATGACGATGGTGGTACGGTGACGCATCAGCCGCTCGAGCGCCTGCTGCACCAGGCGCTCGCTCTCGGCATCGAGCGCGCTCGTCGCCTCGTCGAGCAGCAGGATCGGCGGGTCGCGCAGGATCGCCCTCGCGATTGCGATGCGCTGGCGCTGGCCGCCGGACAGGCGCGCACCGCGCTCGCCGAGAAAGGTGTCGTAACCCTGCGGCAACCTGCGGATGAAGTCGTCCGCGGCCGCGGCGACCGCGGCGGACTCGACTTCTGCGTCGCTTGCATCGGGCCGGCCGTAGCGGATGTTCTCGCGCGCCGTCGCGGCGAACAGCATGGTTTCCTGCGGTACGAGGCCGATCCGCGTGCGCAGCTCGCGGGGATGAACCAGCGAGATGTCGACACCGTCAACCAGCACCCGGCCCTGGGCCGGATCGTAGAACCGCAGCAGTAGCTGGAACGCCGTGCTCTTGCCCGCGCCCGACGGGCCGACGAACGCCACGGTCTCGCCGGGAGCAATGCTCTGATTTAAGTCGTCGCGCGCGCTCGACTCCGGACGCGACGGATAGCGGAAGGAGACGTGCTCGAAGGCGATTGCGCCGCGGCCCGGGGTGGGTAGCGGCACGGGATCCGGCGGCGCAACGATCGCGGGCTCGGCGTTGGAGAGCTCCACCAGCCGCTCCATCGCGCCGGCGGCGCGCTGGATCTCGCCCCACATCTCGCTGAGAGACGCCGCCGCGAGCGCGACGTACACGGCGTACATCAGGAACTGGCTCAGTTGTCCGCTCGTCATCTCGCCGCGCAGCACCGAGTGCGCGCCCACCCACAGCACCCAGGTAACTCCGCCGAAGGCGAGCGCGGTTGCGGCGGCGGTGAGGGCCGCGCGCACCCGTGTGCGGCGCACCGCGACGCGGAAGGATTCCTCCACCGCGAGGCCGAAGCGGCGCGCATGCACTTCCTCGAGCGTGAAGGCCTGCACTGTCTGTATCGCGTTCAGCGATTCGCCCGCCAGGCCGCTGGTGTCGGCAATCCGGTCCTGCGAACTGCGCGACAGCCGGCGGACGCGTCGGCCGAGCGTGAGCAGCGGTCCGAGGATCAGCGGGATCAGCACCAGTATCAGCCCGGTGAGCTTCAGGCTCGTGATCGCGAGCATCACCAGGCTGCCGGCAATCGTGATCGTCGAGCGCAGCGTGATCGACAGATTCACGCCGGCGATCGACTGTACCAGAGTCGTGTCGGTCGTGAGACGTGACAGCACTTCGCCGGTGCGCGTGACCTCGAAGAAGGTGGGGTCCATGCGGATGACGCGCGAGTACACGTCCGAACGCAGATCTGCCACGACGCGCTCGCCCAGCCAGGTTACGAGGTAGAAGCGCAGCGCGGCAAACACGCCGAAGGCGCCGGCGGCGGCGAGGAACGCGACAAAATAACGGTTGACCGTCTCGCTGCTGCCCGTGCTCATGCCCTCGTCGATCAGGTAGCGGAACGCGACCGGCAGCGCGAGCATGGCCGCCGAGGCGGTGAGCAGCGCCGCGAGAGCGAGCAGCATGGTGCCCCGATACGGCGCGAGATACGGCAGCAGCGCGCGCAGCGGCCTGAGCGAGCGTGCCTTCGGGCGGTCGGGAAGGGCGGGATCGGCCACGTCTCAACCCTCCGCCACGCTGCACTCGACGTCTTCGGCGCCGTCGATCTGCGCGGTGGCGAGAGTGCTGCCGGGTGTGGCTGCTCGCCGGACGGGCGGCTCCGCGGCCATGGCGGCAAGCAGCTGCGCGAGCGGGGCGACTGCTGGATTCATGCTTTCGTTGCGCTATTCTCGTCGGCGGGCGAACGGGGTGAGACGTTTATCCATGCGTGAGTATCGCAGGTTCTACATCGACGGCGCCTGGGTGGGGCCGGCGGCAGCGCAATCCTTCGACGTCGTCAACCCCGCCACCGAGGCCGTGATCGCGGTCATTTCGCTCGGTGATCGAACCGATGTCGATCGCGCCGTCGTCGCCGCACGCCGTGCCTTCGAAGGCTACGCGCGTACCAGCCGTGAGGAGCGGCGAGCGCTGCTCGGGCGTATCGTCGAGGTCTACCAGCGCCGCATGGACGACCTTGCCCACGCGATCACCGAGGAAATGGGTGCGCCGCTCGCCGCGGTGTCGCGGCCGATGCAGGCGCCGTCGGGGCTCGGGCATTTCAAGGTGGCGATGGAAGTCCTGGCCTCGTTCGAGTTCGAGCGATCGCAGGGTCCGACGCGCATCATGCGCGAGCCGGTCGGCGTCGTCGGCATGATCACGCCCTGGAACTGGCCCGCCAATCAGATCGCGTGCAAGGTCGCGCCGGCACTCGCCGCCGGTTGCACGATGGTGCTGAAGCCGAGCGAAATGGCGCCGCTCTCGGCGCTCGTGATTGCGGAAATCCTGCACGAAGCGGGCGTCCCGAAGGGGGTCTTCAATCTGGTGAACGGCGATGGCCCGACGGTCGGCGCTGCGCTGGCCTCGCACCCGGGCATCGACATGGTCTCCTTCACGGGCTCGACGCGCGCCGGCGTGCTGGTCGACAAGGCGGCGGCCGAGACGGTGAAGAAGGTTGCGCTGGAGCTCGGCGGCAAATCGCCGAACATCCTGCTCGAGGACGCGGACTTCCGGAAGGCCGTCGGACACGGCGTGGCGTCGATGATGCTGAACACCGGGCAGAGCTGCAATGCGCCGTCGCGTATGCTCGTGCCGTCGCTGCGCAGCGCGGAAGTCGAGCAGCTGGCACTCGCCGCGCTTTCCAGGGTTCGGGTCGGCGACCCGCTCGAGCCGACTTCGACGATGGGACCGCAGGCCAGCGGTGCGCAATGGCGGCGTGTGCAGAGCCTGATCGACGCCGGTATCAGGGAGGGGGCACGGCTCGTCGCCGGCGGGCCGGGTCGTCCGGAAGGGCTGCGCCGCGGGTTTTACTCGCAGCCGACGATCTTCGGCGGCGTGACCAACAACATGACCATCGCGCGCGAGGAGATCTTCGGTCCGGTGCTCTGCATCCTGCCGTATACCGACGAGGAGGAGGCGATACGCATCGCGAACGACACACCCTATGGCCTGTCGGGTTACGTCTCCTCCGGCGATCTCGAGCACGCGCGCGCCGTGGCCCGGCGTATCCGGGCAGGAAACGTGCACTTGAATGGCCACGGCCTCGATACCGCCGCGCCCTTCGGCGGATACAAACAGTCGGGCCTGGGGCGCGAGTGGGGCGCCTTCGGCGTCGAGGAGTATCTCGAGGTGAAAGCCGTGATGGGCCATGGCTGAGGCGACGCGCGTGACCGAGTACCGATCGCCGTGGATGGACGAGGAGCTGGAGTTGTTCCGCGAGGCGGTGAGCCGTTTCGTCGAGAGCGAGATCCTGCCGCACGACACTCGCTTCCGCGAGCAGCATCACGTCGACCGTGAGCTGTGGAACCAGGCCGGCGAGGTCGGAATTCTCTGCACGGACATCCCGGAGCGCTACGGCGGCGTCGGCGGGGACGTGCGTCACGAGGCCGTGGTCGCCGAGGAGCTGGGCCGGCGCGGCATCACGAGCCTTGGCCACTCCGTCCACAGCATCGTCGCGCACTACATCCTCAACTACGGCACCGAGGAGCAGAAGCAGCACTGGCTGCCGCGCATGGCGACGGGCGAGCTCGTCGGCGCAATCGCGATGACCGAGGCCGGCGCCGGTTCCGATCTGCAGGCCGTGAAGACGCGCGCCCATCTCGACGGCGACGATTATGCGATCAGGGGATCCAAGACCTTCATCTCGAACGGTTACCACGCCGGGCTGGTCGCGGTGGTCGTGAAGACCGATCCCGCGCAACGCGCCAAGGGGATCTCGATTCTGATGGTCGAGACTCGCGATCGCCCGGGTTACCGCGTCGGGCGCGTGCTCGACAAGATCGGTCAGAACGGCTGGGACACCGCGGAGCTCTACTTCGACGACGTGCGCGTGCCGCGCGACTGCCTGCTGGGCGGCGTGGAGGGGCGGGGCTTTGCGCAGCTCATGGACGATCTGCCGTACGAGCGCACGCTGCTGGCCATCGGCGGCGTGGCGGCGATGGAATACGCCCTCGAGCTCACCGTAGACTATGCGCGGCACCGCAAGGCCTTCGGCAAGACGCTGCTCGAGATGCAGAACACGCGCTTCACGCTCGCGGAGGTGAAGACCTGGGTGCATGTCGCGCGGGTGTTCATCGACGATTGCATCGTGAAGCTCAGGGAGGGGCGGCTCGACACGGTCGATGCATCGATGGCGAAGTGGTGGGTCACCGATCTGCAGAGCAGGGTCGCCGACGGGTGTCTGCAGCTGTTCGGCGGCTACGGGTACATGAAGGAATATCCGATCTCACGGCTCTACGTGGACGCGCGTGTGCAGCGGATCTACGGAGGCGCCAACGAGGTCCTGAAGGAGATCATCGCCCGTTCGCTGTGAGCGAGGGCCGAGATCGAGTGCAATGAGCGCCATCACCGGAACCGGCGACATCGCAGGCGCGCTGCGCAGCGGGCTCGGCGACGGCGCGATCTGCGGCGCGGACGCGATCGAGCCACGCTATCTCGGCGATCGGCTGGTGCACGACACGGGGGCGAGACCCGCCGCGCTGGTACGGCCGCGTACGACGGCGGAGGTCTCGGTGGCACTCGCGATCTGCCATGGGCTCGGGGCGCCGGTCGTCGCACAGGGCGGGCGTACCGGGCTCGCCGGCGGCGCCACGCCCGCCGACGGCTGGGTCATCCTGTCGCTCGAGCGCATGCGCGCAGTGGCGCCGGTGGACCGTGCCTCGGCGACCGTCGAAGCCGAGGCCGGTGCAGTGCTGCAACAGGTGCAGGACGCTGCGGATGCCGCCGACATGATGTTTCCGCTCGACATCGGCGCACGCGGATCCTGCACGATCGGCGGCAACATCGCGACCAACGCCGGCGGCAATCGCGTGCTTCGCTACGGGATGATGCGCGAGCTGGTGCTCGGGCTCGAGGTGGTCCTGGCGGACGGCACCGTGCTGTCGTCCATGAACAGGATGCTGAAGAACAACGCCGGTTACGATCTCAAGCAGATCTTCGTCGGCAGCGAGGGTACCCTGGGCGTGATCACGCGCGCGGTATTGCGCGTGTTTGCCAGGCGCCCGAGCGTGCAGACGGGGCTCTGCGCCGTCCGCGATTACGCGGCGATGATCGACCTGCTCTCCATGGCGAGGGCACGCCTCGGCGACACCCTGACTGCCTTCGAAGCCATGTGGCCAACTTTCTATGCCTTGGGCACCCAGGGGATGAATCGGAGAGCGCCGATCGAGATCGGTCACGGGGCCTACATACTCCTCGAATCGATGGGCGCGGATATCGCGGAGGACGAGCGCAAGTTCCAGTCGTTCGTCGAAGCGGCGCTGGCGGAGGGTTGCATAGAGGACGCGGTCATTGCGCGCTCGGGTGCGGACGCGCGCGACCTGTGGGCGATCCGCGACTCATCGGCCGAGCTGCAGCGCACCATGGGGGCGTACTTCGCGTTCGACGTCAGTCTGCCGATCGGCGAGATCGGTGCGTTCATCGAAAGCTGCGCGGCGCGTCTGGCGCAGCGATGGCCGCAGGCGACCTTGGCCTGGTTCGGTCATGTCGCCGACGCCAATATCCACCTCTGCGTAGGCGGCGGCGACGTCACCCAGCATGACCTCGACTCGCTCGTCTACGGCTGCGTCGCCGACTTCCAGGGCTCGATCTCCGCCGAGCACGGCATCGGCTTGCTGAAGCGCGAGTTTCTCGATCGCTCACGCAGCGCAGCCGAGATCGCCACTATGCGTCTACTCAAGCGGGCGCTCGACCCGCGCGGGATATTGAACCCGGGCAAAGTGCTGCCAGCGTAGGACACGCCGACGGGGTGACAGGCAGATCCTACCCGGGCCGGGTAATTGCTACATCCGACGCTCGAACCGGTCGCCGCCCTGCGCGAGCGATGACGCGCATCGCTGCACTGGCATGCAGTTTGCAGCGCCAGTGCATCGCTGCGCGACCCGCGGCGACTTTGCGTGAACCGCTACATCGGAGGTAGACATGAACTGGGACAAGATCAAGGGCAACTGGAAACAGGCGAAAGGTGCAGTCAAGCGGCAATGGGGTGAGCTCACCGACGACCAGCTCGACGTGATCGCCGGCAACCGCGACATCCTCGTCGGACGGATCCAGGAAGCGTACGGCATCTCGCGTGACGAGGCGGAGACGGAGGTGCGCGACTGGGAGGCTGAGGCGGAAGGCGCCTACGGCACGGACGACGACGAGCGCATGACGCGCGACCCGATCAAGCGCAAGGCCTGAGACGGCGCCGGACACCGCGTACTTCAGCGGGGCCTGTCCGGACACAGGTACGGCAGGTGGCGGCGCGGAAGTGCTGATCCTCGCCGCCACTTGCCCGCCGCAGGCCGGGCGGGGCCCCATAGACGCTCACGATCCCGGCGTGGATCTACACGCCGTCGAGCCGGGGTTCATGGGCGCTCGCCGCCTTCCGGTCCATAGAACGCGACCCATACCGCGAAGTCCACCGTGAAGTGCTCGAAACGGTGCGGCAGATGTGCGGGCACGAAGATCAGATCGCCCGTCCCGAACGGTGCGCGCCTGTCGCCATAGACGAATTCGCCGCGGCCCGAGATCACGACATAGAGCTCGTCGCGGCTATGCGGCTGCTGCGGGTCGGTGCCGCGCGGCGCGTAGATCTCGACCGAGAGAGAGCCATGGCCGAAGAGCTCGGCATAGGCGGCACCACCCGGACCGGGCAGCCGCGCCAGCGCCGCTGGCGGCGACAGCACGACGGTACGCGCTTCGAGG
>JBQGDL010000066.1:0-56194 GCA_052039045.1 Steroidobacteraceae bacterium | reverse complement strand
GCTCCTTCGTGGATGTCGATCGCGCGACGTACGTTTCCCTCGAGACTCGCGTTGAAGAGACGGGCCGGATCCTTCAGAGACGCGCCCCTGGGGAAGGTGAGCTTCACGACAGTCTTGTAGGATTCGCCCGTACAGATGATGCCGTCGTGTGACCACACGGGAGTTCCCATCCACTTCCACTCCTCGACGACGTCCGGGTCTGCTTCCTTGATGAGCTTGCGCATTCTGCTGAGGGTTTTCCCGCGCCAGCCCCCGAGCTCGGCGACTCTCTGCGAGATGAGCTGCGATGGTGACTGACCCCGGCTCGTGTCCGACTTCTTCATGTTCTCATCCTGGAAGGTCCGGAAAAGTCAGGCCAGACGCTCGTGGCCCCAAAGCTTGGTCGTCGAGTGATGCGTCACGCGCCACACGGCATCGTCCACGAGCAGCCCGCCCCAGCCGTATTCCATCGAAAGTCCAGAAGGCGTCTTCAGGTAGAACGAAGTCATGCGGTCGTTCGAGTGCTGGCCCAGCGAAAGGAGGAGCGGCAGCTTGCGGCTGCGCGCAAGGTCGTACGCGCGCCCCACGTCATCGAGGGCCCGGGTCTCCAGCATGAAGTGGTGCATGCGGCCACTCTTCATGCCGTAGCACTCGCTGATCAGGGCGAGACTGTGATGGCGCGGGTTGCAGCGCAGGAATATCGCATTGAGCTCGTCCCATGCGATGTAGTCCGTGACCGATAAACCCAGAACTTCCTGGTAGAAGCGTGCAGCGCTGTCCCGCTTCTTGGTGACCAGCACCACGTGCCCGAGGCCGAGCGATCCGCAATTGAACCCCGACATAGGGCGGGATGGACGGAACGGCACGTCGTCCGTCCAGGGGCCGTAGTAGATTTCTAGTGGGAAGCCGTCCATGTCGCAGAAGCGAAACAGGGCCTCGACCTTGCGGTCGGCCAGGTCCTCACGCGTACCCTCGGTGATCGGGAATCCTCGTTCGGCCACCTTCCTGCGCACCGATTCGAGCTCGCCCAGAGATGGCACCTCCCAGCCGATGGCGGCCAGCGAATCGGCCTTCGTCGGGCGCAGCGTAATCCGGTGATGATGCTCGTCAAAGCGCAACAGCACGACGTCGGCACCTTCGTCGCGACGCTCCTCGGCGCCAATGATGCTCACCGCGAGGTCGCGCCAGGCATCGATGTCTGAGACGTCGAGAACGAGATATCCAAGCTGGCTGACGCCCATGTCGCTCTCCCAAATTTGGGCCCGGACCCCGTACCTAACGCCCGGGTCCCGCAGCAGCGCACTGACCCGGATGCCTATGGCACTTGATCCATCACCGTCCGCTGCAACCGCTTCTCATGCCGGCGCGGTGCCACCTACATCTCACGAACGAATGCTTCCCCAAACCGAGAGGCGCCAATCGCCAGCCCCCCGAAGGTCATCGAAACCGCGAACGCCGCGCCCAGCAACGTCGCGCGGTGCACACGTTTCGTCGAGATCAGTCATGAAGGACAGCGAACGTTGCAACGCTGGCGATATTTGGCCAAATGACGGTGCCTGAGAGAAAGCGCGCAATCGACATATCCGATCCCAACCCCCTAATACCCAAAGCGCTGATGTCCATATCCAGGTCCAGACCTGCGGCGCGGATCCGGGGAACGAGGTTCAACGTGGCGAGCGGTCCCGCCAAGACGACCGCCAAACCCAGGACCGCCCCAAGCACGCCGAGCCGCCGATGATGCGCGACTCGGTTCGCTTCGATCAGTGACGCCTGGACAACGAGCCACACGAACCAACCGGTGAGAATCGCGCCATGCACGTGCAGGTGACCCGGTAGTGGAGGCAAGCCGCGCAACGTGCGCAGGTAAAGGGTCGGCAAGAATCCGATCAACACCGTCAGCAGCAATACGATCGACATGCAAAGAAAGAACGGATCCCGGCGGCGCACATCGAATCCCCTAGTCGGCATACTCCCATGTCCATGTCGAGGCACCATCGAGTTTGCGAATTCGTGTGCCTTGCAACACGGCAGGCTCGAAATTGGTTGCGTTGACTGCAATGGGATATCCACGACCGGTCTTTCGGTACTCGTAGTGTGTGACGCAGCCGCAACGCTCTACTGGCCCCCTGGCGGACATCCTCGATCAACGACTTTGCCAGGTATCGCGCGAGCTCCAAAAAACGCACAGAGAACATCAATCACATTATTCGGTACACGATCCCACGGGACACCGTTCACCGCGAACGATCCAAGCGTGCCATCGCTCTCAATTGGAATGATCATCGGCGCCCCGATAGCCAAAGAAGTCGGCTTCTCCTTCACGCTCCGCAACGACTCGAAGTCCAGAGCGACTATGTGAGTGCCCGCAAACAGCCTCGCGAACTCGGGGTCACCTGTGACTCTGTGTCTGAATGCGATACAAGCCCGGCACCAGTCGGCGTACAGGTACACATAGGGCACCAGCTTCCGATCCATCGCAGCATCGTGTTGTCTTTTCAGATACGCGGTCAGGCTTTCCTGATAGTCATAGTCCGCCACCCATCCGTCGGGTAACCGACCTTGCGCAAGCACCTCCATGGCCAGCAGAGCTACTACGCAGACGACCAGGTTGCGAGACATGCAGCGACTAACCCTCGCGTTGAGCCACCGGGCGCCGGCAGCCGCGGCGCGCCGCCGGCGCAAGATGTCCAGCGCCCCTGCGGTTGTTACTTGACACAGCTACCTGGAGCACCGCACAGCTGCAACGAACACGTGATCTTTCTGCCGCTCCGCACCCAGGTAAAAGTCTTGGCTTCCGACCGCCCTGAAACCCATCTTTGAATAGAAGGCCATCGCCCGAGCATTCCGCTCCCAAACCCCAAGCCACAGGTGACTGCCGCCGAGTTCCTGCGCCGCACCATGCGCTGCGGACATGAGCTCGGCGGCAACGCCACTGCCATGGGCCGACCGATCGACATAGAAGCGGTGCAACTCGACCGGTTGGTCCTGTGTAACGCAGCTTGGTGCTGGGTGACACCGGACCTGCGCGTAGGCGACCAGCACATCGTCGCAATAAGCGAGCAGCGTAATGACACCTGGATCGGCAAGCTCCCTCGATTGCTGCGTCACACCGTACGATGAGACCAGGTGAGTCTGCAGGTCCTCGGGCCCGTTGTCCGCGGCGAATGTGTCAGCAAACGTGCGCGCCGCAAACTCGGCCAACGCACTAGCGTCAGTCAAGACACCACGCCGAATGTGAACGGGTTGCATACATGAGAGTGGCGGTCTATCGATCACGCGTCCGCTCTCCGCCGTTGTTAGAGCGAGCATGGCGATCGTAAATCAGAAGAGCCGTGGCGACCGCGAACGCGGCGGCAGTACTCAGCAGCAGGAGCAGCGTCGGCCGGAGTATGCTGGGAATTGACCCTTCGACTGCACCTGTCAACCAAGGCAACGCCACCAGGATGGCGCTGGCGATGCAGCCGATGGCCAGCGCCGCAGCGCTGACGATGCCGGGCACGCGAGCGTTGTGTCTGCCTTGAAACAGAGTGAGACCTTGATAGCACAGCAACCCGGACAAGACTGCCATTCCGAGCATGCCGAAGTGAAATCCGCTGTCGATTGCGATGGTAAGGCACCACACCGCGTACGCGAGACCTGCTACGAAGAACACGGATGCGGCAACGAACAACACTAGCGCGATCTAACGATGGGCCGCTTGTACACTAACGAATCAACAGGTCCAACTGGCCGACATCCAGTCCCGCCTCACGATAGTATTTCCGTGACAGCTCGAGCGCGCTGAATCCGTCCTCGTACGCAGCGAAGGCGCCATTGACCCCTTTGTCGAGGTAGATGAGGCCGCCCTCGACCATGAAGAGGATCAACGCTGGCTCGGGTGAATCGTCGCAAATCATCAGCGTGTGCGCTTCGCCCGCCGGTTCGTAGATGAACGTGCCGGGCTTGGCAATCCAGTCATGCTCCAGGTACCGCCAGTGACCGCGCATCGTATACCCACGAACGATCCCCACGTGGTAGTGGACGCCGAGCTTGGCGCCCGGCAAACCCTTCAGGACGACGCTGAGCCCTCCGGTCGTGACATTGAAACAGCACGGCTGAAGCCAGACGCCATCCGCATATGGAACCCACGGACCGTCGTCGGCCAGGTTGGTGTTGACGACATAGTGACCGCGGTTTCTGCGGCTCGAGTCGAGCCCGTCCGTCACGTTGTTGAAAGCGATGATGGCCATTTGTGCACCTCGATCCGACTCCACGATTCAAGGATCATTCCATCCCCACAATCTTCATTTCAGGGCAGTTGGCACCAATCCGTACCGCGCCATGGCAGCAACAAGTGCGGTCTTGTCCGCGGGAGCGCTACCGCTGACAACGGCCGCCACCTCTTCGAAGTACTGCACACCAATGTCCGGCGAAAGGATGATTAGCGCACGGGCGACGCTAGCGCTTGGATTGGAGAACGCATGAACTACGCCACGTGGCGTATGCATGCTCTCCCCTGCCACAAGATCGCGCGTTTCAGTGCCAACCGAATAGCGGAGCGTACCTTCCAATACGTAAACGATCTCCTCATTGTTGGAGTGACTGTGCGGAGGAGGAGCGTTGGACCCCGACGGGACGGTGAGTTCAAAGATGCCCATGGTTCCCGTCGAGGATCCATCGATGAGATATCGGATTCCGAGTTGCCCAACTTGAACCTCGAGAGCATTCATTTCCCGTGACCTCCTGCAAAAGTGTGTCGTACGCGCATGTGGCGCCAACGCGGGCTCATCGGCTGAACCCCTTTGCGGTTAGCCACTCTGCCACGGCAATGAGGTCACCGACGGCAAAGCCCAAAACCGTGTGTTCCGACGGGCGACTCGAGGGAACAGGCGAGACCCGCAAAACTACCCGCTAACTTCATAGACCTCAGCGCCGATGGAGGATCCCTCGCATAGTTGGACCCCAACTCAGGTGCCGGACTTGGTTGCAGCGGGCTGGAAATCAAACTTTCCTTTTCCGTCCTGATAGAACACACAATCGCTTCCCGCGCGGCAACCACTCACGTGGAGCCAATTCCCAGGCATGAACACGACCGAACCGGGACCAAAGTCCTTTGCAGACGCCTCGTCGGCTCCCGTGTACCACGTACCTCTGATAATCACGTTCGTCAGATCGCTACTGTGCGAATGAAGTGGGTTTGCCGTACCGGGCGGCACTTTGCGGATTTGGGTGTAGGGACCGGTCTTGGGATCGCCGGTTAAGACGGCGAATTGCATACCAGGTCGTTCCGGTAATGCAGACCACTTCAAGTCGCCGAAGGACTGCATGATCGGCTCATTCGTCGACAATGATCTTGACTTCTCATCGGCGGCCACCAAGGTCGTTACGAACAAAGCGCCAAGCAATACACCCCAACGTTTCATATGAATTCTCCGTCGAGTGTTACAGGAGCGCTCGTAAGTCATGGTCATCGGGTTGAGGCCCAACGTCCCGGCTCAGCGGCCGCGCACTGCGCGCTCCAGGGTGCCGTAGGTGCATAGCGAAATGGTGGCGCGCCTACGGCGCGCCCGCGATTCGGTTCCACGGTTCGCTGCAATTGCTTGTTGGGCGTCACCGCGAACTCTCCTCGAAACGTGTGAGTGACGCCTGATGTCGGCGTTCACGTGCGCCGAGCGAGCGCAGCGAGCGAGGGAACCCGAGCCCGCAGGGCGAGGGCGTCACGTGAAACGCTTCGTTAGCCCGGCTATCTTCTGGGCTCATACTGCATCGCCACCGCCCCTGAGCCGAGTTCCAGCCGACTCACGAGCTTCAAGTCGACGTGCTTCGATAGCCCCGCGAACAACGTTGGCCCATGCCCCACCAGCCGGGGGTGGACCACGAATTCGTACTCATCGATCAGCCCCAGTTCCGTCAACGCCAGCGGGAGCTTCACACCGGCCACGTACAGCCCCCTCCCCGACTGCCGCTTGAGCTGCTGAACGGCCTTCCCCAGGTCCCCGCGCACGAGCTCCGCGTTCCAATCGACCCGGTCCAGGGTGCTCGACACGACGTACTTCTTCGCCGCGTCGATGGTCCGGGCGAAGGGTTCCATCCAGGGCTGCATCCACTCAGGCCTCGCTCCCGTTCGCGCCGGCGCCCGCCACGCTGCCTCCATCATCTCGTAAGTCACCCGGCCAAAGAGGAGCGCATCGGCCCGGGCGAGGGTCTCGGCCGCGTGACGATGCAAGCCTTCGTCCGGGACGATTGCACGGTGATCGCAGCACCCGTCCAACGTGACGTTGATGGAATACCGAAGGGGGCGCATTACTGTGCTTCCGAAGCGGGCTGACGATTGAGCTCAGCCGCGGCGGGCGAGGAGCGAAGCGACGAGACCGACGTCGGCTGGAGCGATTTGTCAGGCCGCGGCCTGTAGCACTCAGCCGTAGCAATAAACATCGAGCTTGTTGCCGTCTAGGTCGCGGAAGTAGGCAGCATAGAACCCCTCACCCCCTACATCTCGCAGACCTGGTTTGCCTTCGTCAGTACCTCCAAGTTCCAGAGCTTTCTTGTGAATTCTGTTCACGGTCTCGCGGGAATCCGCGGATATGCCTGCCATCACACCGTTCCCAACGGTAGCTGGGTGGCCATCGTAGGGCTTGAAGATGCACAGCATCGGCTGATCTAGGCTGGCTGCCCAACCATAACCGCGGTCACCGAACTCCATCAGTCTCTTGACTCCCATCTCAGAGAGCAGAGCATCGTAGAAAGCTCTGGCACGCTCAAGATCATTAGTGCCGAGTGTAATGTAGCCAATCATTGCGACCTCCCCAAAAAAATGTAAGAACGACTCTTGATTCTCGCGCACAACGTCTTCCGCCGGCCTAACTCTGAATTAGGCCGCCGAAATTGCGGCGATTAAACGCCGCGGACGCGCTGCAAAGGCTGCTGGGAGCGGCGCAAGCCATTGGATGTACTAGAGCACCGCGGCGGTAGGCCGTCAAACAGCCGCGGAGGTCATGCCGCCGGCCTCACTGCGGGATACCCGCCTGATCCAGGACGAAGGCGTACTCCTCCGCGATCTCGCGGAAGCGCTGGAAACGGCCCGACTTGCCACCGTGCCCGGCCTCCATGGTTGTGCGCAACAGCAGCGGATTGCGATCGGTCTTGCGTGCACGCAGCCGCGCGACCCACTTCGCGGGTTCGTAGTACTGGACCTGACTGTCCCAGAGGCCCGTCGTCACGAGCATCGCCGGGTAATCCTGGCGCGCGACATTGTCGTAGGGCGAGTACGACAGCATGTAGTCGTAATAATGCTTCTCCTTCGGGTTCCCCCACTCGTCGAACTCGTTGGTCGTGAGCGGAATGCTCTGGTCTAGCATCGTGGTAACGACGTCGACGAACGGCACCTGCACGACGAGCCCGCGATAGTCGCCCGGCGCCATGTTCGCAACCGCGCCCATCAGCAGCCCGCCCGCGCTGCCGCCCATCGCGAACACGCGTCGCGGGTCGGCATAGCCCTCGCGCACGAGGAAACGCGTCACGTCGACGAAGTCCGTAAACGTGTTGCGCTTGTTGAGCAGCCGGCCCTGGTCGTACCAGCGCCGGCCCATCTCCTGTCCGCCCCGCACGTGCGCCACGCCAAAGACAAAGCCCCGGTCGAGCAGCGAGAGGCGCGATACCGAGAACGTCGGGTCCATCGACGCGCCGTATGAGCCGTAGCCATACTGCAGCAACGGCGCCCGACGCTCGAGCTGCGTGTCCTTGCGGTACACGAGCGACACGGGTACCCGTGTGCCGTCACGCGCGGGCGCCCAGAGCAGCTCGGTGCGGTAGTCGGCCGGGTCGAAATCGCCGAGCACCGGATCGCGCTTCAGCAATTCCCGGCGGCCGGTCGCGACGTCGTAGTCGTAGATCGTTCGCGGCGTCGTCGGCGAGGTGTACTCGTAGCGGACGGCCTGCGTGTCGATCTCCGCGTTCTGGCCGAGCACCGTCGTGTAGGCCGCCTCGTCCGCCGAGATGAAGAAATCCTCGTCGCGCGTCCAGGGCCGGATGCGGACCTTGCGCAGCGCCCCGGAGCGCTCCTCGATCGCGAGGAAATCGGTGAACACCTCGAAGCCGTGGATGAACGCATCGTCACGATGCGCGAGCAGCTCACGCCAGAGCGCACGGTCGCCCTCGCGACCGACGTCCGCCTCGAGCAGGCGGAAGTTGGGGGCTTGCCAGTTGCTGCGAATGATCCAGCGGCCGGCGAGATGATCGACCGAATACTCGTGGTCGCGCTCGCGCGGCAGAAAGACGCGGAACGCGAGCGCGGGATCCGCGGCGTCGGCGTATCGCACCTCGGTCGAAACCGTGCTCTCGGCGTGGATCAGGATGTAGCGCTCGTCCTTGCTGGCGCCGACGGCGGTGTAGAAACTGGGATCGTCCTGTTCGTACACCAGCGCGTCGCGCGCCGGGTCGGTGCCCAGCACATGCCGTCGCACCCGGTAGCCGAGCAGCGTCTCGGGGTTCTTCTCCACGTACAGCACGCTGGCGCTGTCCGCGGTCCACGCGAGATAGGGGTCGACGTTCGCGATTGCCTCCGGCAACGTCGCGCCGGTGTCGAGATCCTTGAACCGCAGCGTGAACTGACGGCGGCCGACGGTGTCCTCGACGTAAGCGAGGAGCCGGTTGTTGCGCGCCACGGCCATCGCGCCCACCTGGTAGAAGTCGTGCCCTTCGGCGAGCTGATTGGTATCCAGCATCACCTGCTCGGGCGCGTCCAACGACCCCGCCTTGCGCGCATATATCGGGTACTCGCGCCCGGTCTCGAAGCGCGTGTAGTACCAGTAGCCGCGTTTGCGGTACGGGACCGTCGAGTCGTCCTGCTTGATCCGCGCGACGATCTCCTCGTAGATGCGGTCCTCGAGCACGTGCGTGTGCGCGGTCATCGCCTCCTTGTAGGCGTTTTCGGCCTCCAGGTAGCCGATCACCTCGGGGTTGCTGCGCGTGTCGTCGCGCAGCCAGTAGTACTCGTCCCGCCGGATTCCGTGCGGCGATACGACCGCATGGGGTCGCAGCGCCGCTACCGGCGGCGCGGGCTCTGGCTTCGTCATGGTCGCGGACTCCGGCTCCTGCGGCGCGCCGCCCGCACAGACGAGTACGAGCCCCGCGAGGGCGAGCGGACTCCAGGCGATGCGACGGCTCTTCACTGGTTGACGTTCACACGGTCGGGAAGCTCTCACCGAGAGCGCGCATGACATTTTATGTGCCGGATCCAGTCTTTGTACGGCTCATCCGGCCGCGGCGCATCCGGATCAGGCGGCGCAGCGCCGCAGCACGGCAGCCGCCAGCAGCTCGGCCGCGCCCGCCGCGTGTGCGAAGAAGAGTGACGGCTCGGTGAGTTCGAGCTCGAGCACCGCAGGCGCACCGTCGGCCCCGCGCACCAGGTCGACACGCGCGTAGAGCGGCACGGCGAAGGGAATCGCGCGGCAAGCCGCGATCGCGACCTCGCGCTCCGCCGCATCGATTTCGCGCGGCGTGATCCGCTCGGACGCGAACAGGCGCGGCACCGGGCCCACTCCCGCCCGCAGCAGCGGCCCCTTGCGCACGGCGTGGCTGAAGCTCCCCTCGAAGAACATCACCGCGGTCTCTCCGTACTGATCGACGTGTTCGAGATAGGGTTGCAGCATCGCGTTCCGCCCGGAGACGAGGAGCCGGCGCAGGTGAGCAAGCGCCGGAGCACTGTCGGCGCGCTGGTAGCGGGCGGTATCACGCGATCCCGCGCCGACCGCGGGCTTGACGACGAAATCGGAGAATCCGTCGGTGTGGCCTATCGACAGCGATGTCGTGCCGGGGGTGAGAAACGTCGCGAGCTCTGACTCGGCATCGGCGCCCGCGTCGACGAAGCGCGTCGGCACGACCGGCACGGAGGCAGCGTCGAGATCGGCGAGATAGCGCTTGTCGGTGTTCCAGCGCACGACCTCGAGCGGGTTGACGAGCAGTGTCGCGGCCGCACAGCGCCTCGCCCAGTCGAGAAACTCGCCGATGCGCTCGGCGTAGTCCCAGGTCGAGCGCAGCACCGCGATGTCGAAGCGCCGCCAGTCGATACCGGTGTCGTCCCAGCACGGCAGCGCCACTTCCGCGCCGAGCGCGGCGAGCGCATCGCGCAGGGGCGGCAGATCTTCGTCGAGTGCCCGCGCCTCGCGGGCCGTGACCAGCGCAACGCTGCGCCGGCTGGTCGGGCTCATGCATCGGCTCCGACCGTTCGGCGCGCGGCGCGCGCCGCGGCGATGCCGGTGGATTCGTCGTTGCGCGCGCGGTCGCGCAGGAACTCGCCCAGAATTCGCGCGGTGTGCGAACGCTGGCCGTTGGCAGCGAGCTGCTCGGGCGAGCCCTGCGCCACGACACGCCCGCCGCCCGCTCCGCCTTCCGGGCCGAGATCGACGATCCAGTCGGCCTCCGCGATGACGTCCAGATTGTGCTCGATCACGACCACCGTGTTGCCGGCATCGACCAGCCGGTGCAGCACGCGAATCAGCCGCTCGACGTCCGCCATGTGGAGGCCGACGGTGGGCTCGTCGAGCACGTACAGCGTGCCGCCCGACTGGCGCAGACGGGCGAGCTCGGTGACGAGCTTGATGCGCTGCGCCTCGCCGCCGGAGAGCGTCGGGCTCTGCTGCCCGAGCGTCAGATAGCCGAGACCGACGTCCTGCAGCAGGCGCAGCGCATGGTGGATGCGCGCGTGCGCGGCGAAGAACGCCTCCGCCTCGTCGACGCTCATCGCCAGAACTTCGCCGACGTTCCGGGCGCGGTACTGGATCGCGAGCGTCTCGGCGTCGAAGCGACGTCCCCCGCAGGCGTCGCACGTTACCTTCACGTCGGGCAGGAAGCTCATCTCGACCGTGCGCAGCCCCTGGCCCTCGCAGACCTCGCAGCGTCCGCCTGCGGTGTTGAATGAGAAGCGCCCCGCGCCGTAGCCACGCACGCGAGCCTCGGTGGTGGCGGCGTAGAGCCGGCGAATGTCGTCCCAGAACCCGACGTACGTCGCCGGACAGGAGCGCGGGGTCTTGCCGATCGGCGTCTGGTCGACCTCCAGCACGCGCTTGATGAGCTCGATGCCGTCGATGCCGGAGCAGCCGAGCCAGGGCGCCGCGCGGCGGCGGCGGCTCTTCAGATCGGCCGTATGCACCTGCAGATTGGCGTACAGCACGTCGCGGGCGAAGGTCGACTTGCCGGACCCGGACACGCCCGTCACGACGGTCAGCCGCTCCAGCGGCAGCCGCACGTCGACCGAGCGCAGGTTGTGCAGCCGCGCCTTGCGCACGGTAAGCGCCGGTGTCGCGCGTCCCACGGCGCGGCGCTCGATGAACGGATGGCGCAGCGGCTCGGCGAGGAACCGCCCGGTCTGCGACTCGGGTGCGGCGATCAGGTCGGCTATGGAGCCTTCGCCCACCAGCCGGCCGCCGCGGGTCCCGGCTTCCGGGCCGAGGTCGATCAGATGGTCCGCGCGGCGGATCGTGTCCTCGTCATGCTCCACGACCACCAACGTGTTGCCCTTCTCCCTGAGCCGCGCCAGCGCATCGAGCAGGATGCGGTTGTCCCGCGGGTGCAGCCCGATCGTCGGCTCGTCGAGGACGTAGCAGACACCGCGCAAATTGGAACCGAGCTGCGCTGCGAGCCGGATGCGCTGCGCCTCGCCGCCGGAGAGCGTCGGCGCCGCGCGGTCGAGCGCGAGGTAGCCGAGCCCCACCTCGTTCAGGAACGCGAGCCGTGCGCCGATCTCCGTCAGGATGTCGCGCGCGATCTCGCCCTCGCGTCCGCGCAGCGCGAGGCGAGCGAAGAAGCGGCGCGCCGCGTCGACCGGAAGCGCGGCGAGCTCGGCGATCGAGCGGTCACGGAACCGCACGCTGAGCGCGACGGGATTGAGCCGCCCGCCCGCACAGGACGGGCAGGCCGCGGCTTCGCCTGCGAACCACTCGTTCCACCATGGCTCCTCGCCGCTCTGCTCGTCGTCGAATCCTTCGAGAGCCACGCCGGTGCCGAAACACGCCTCGCACCAGCCGTGCTTCGAGTTATAGGAGAAGAGCCGCGGGTCCGGCTCGGCGAAGCTGCGCCCGCAGGACGGACACGCGCGGCGCGTCGAGAACACGCGCACCGCCGCGTCGCGCCGCGAGCCGGACTCGAGGACGTGGACGACGCCCTTGCCGAAGTCGAGTGCGCGTCCGAGGGCCGCGCGCAGCTCGCGCTCCGCAGCCGCGGCGACCGGAACGGTTGCGACCGGCAGCTCGATCGTGTGCTCGCGGAACCGGTCGAGCCGTGGCCAGCGCTCGGTCGGCAGGCGCTCGCCGTCGACGCGCAACTCGGCGTAGCCCTTGCCGGCCGCCCATTTCGCGAGATCCGTGTAGTAACCCTTGCGCGCCACGACCAGCGGCGCGAGGAGCTGCACAGCCCGGCCGCGGTATTCGCGCAGCAGACGCGCCGCGATCGCGTCCGCGCTCTGCGGTTCTATCGGCACGTCGCAGTCCGGACAGTGCTGCACGCCGAGCTTGACGTACAGCAGCCGCAGGAAATGGTGAATCTCGGTGAGCGTGCCGACCGTGCTCTTGCGACCGCCGCGGCTGGTGCGCTGCTCGATGGCAACCGTGGGCGGAATGCCGAAGATCGCGTCGACGTCCGGTCGCGACGCCGGTTGCACGAACTGCCGCGCATAGGCGTTGAGCGACTCCAGGTAGCGGCGTTGGCCTTCGGCGAACACGATATCGAAGGCGAGTGTCGACTTGCCGGAGCCCGATACGCCCGTCACGACCGTAAACCGCTCGCGCGGGATCTCGACGTCGAGGTCACGCAGATTGTGCTCGCGCGCCTTGTGCACGACGATCGCCTCGCGCCGCGGTGGCGGCAGCCGCTGGGTCGCATCTTCGGAATCCGCCACGCCGAGACGCGCGGCTGCCGCGAGCCGCCCGCGCTCGGCAGCATCGTCGGCGAGCGCGCGGCCGGTGTGCGAGGCGCGGTTGCGCATCACCTCCGTCGGGGTGCCGGCGGCGACGAGCTGGCCGCCCGCCTCGCCGCCTTCCGGCCCGAGATCGATGATCCAGTCCGCCGCGCGGATGACATCGAGGTTGTGCTCGATCACGAGCAGCGAGTGGCCCGCCGCGAGCAGCCGCTCGAATGCCCCGAGCAGCTTCGCGACGTCGTGGAAGTGCAGCCCCGTCGTCGGCTCGTCGAACAGGAACAAAAATGGCTCGGAGCCATTTTTCCGAGCCGGACCCGCGTTCCTGCGACCACGCTTGGTCTTCACGGAAAATGGCTCCGAGCCATTTTTCCCGTCGGAGCCGTTTCTGCCGGCGACGGCGAGGTGGCCCGCGAGCTTGAGCCGCTGCGCTTCGCCGCCGGAGAGCGTCGGCACCGGCTGGCCGAGCCTCAGGTACTCGAGCCCGACCTCGGCCAGCGGCTCGAGCCCGCGCCGCACGTCGGCGTCGCCGGCGAAGAATTCCACGGCCTCGGCCACCGTCATCTGCAGCACGTCGGCGATGCTGCGTCCCGGACCCGCGTCGCGCGCGATCTTTACCTCGAGAATCTCCGGCCGGTAACGCTGCCCGTCGCAGTCGGGGCAGCGCAGATACACGTCCGACAGGAACTGCATCTCGACGTGCTCGAAGCCGTTGCCGCTGCAGGTCGGGCAGCGGCCATTGCCTGAGTTGAAGCTGAACGTGCCAACGGTATAGCCACGCTCGATCGATGCGGGTTCGGCGGCGAACCGCCGACGGATCGCGTCGAACGCGCCGACGTAGCTGGCCGGGTTCGAGCGCGTGGTGCGCCCGATCGGCGTCTGATCGACGAGCACGACGTCACCGAGGTGCTCGGCACCCTCTAGCGAGCGGTGCGCGCCGGGCGTCTCGGTGGGTTTGCCCTTGGCGCGCAGCAGCGCGGCGTACAGCACGTCACGCACGAGCGTCGACTTGCCGGAGCCCGACACGCCGGTGTCGCAGACCAGGCGATTGAGCGGGATCTCGACGTCGAGGTCGCGCAGGTTGTGCTGGGCGGCGCCCGTAAGCCGCAGCGCCGGTGCGCCGGGTTCCGGCGCGCCACGTCGCGCCAGCGCGGCGACGACGTCGCGGCGGCCGGCGAGATAGTCCGCCGTCAGCGTTCCGGTCTGCGCGGCGAGCCCGGCCGGCGTGCCGTCGAACACCACGCGGCCGCCGCGCTCGCCGGGTCCGGGTCCCAGATCGAGGATGCGATCGGCCGCGAGCATGATCTGCGGGTCGTGCTCGACAACCAGCAGCGAGTTGCCGTTGTCCTTGAGCCGCAGCATCACTTCGATGACCCGCCGCATGTCGCGCGGATGCAGCCCGATCGAGGGCTCGTCCAGCACGAACAACGTATTGACGAGCGAGGTACCGAGCGCGGTGGTCAGGTTGATGCGCTGCACTTCGCCGCCCGACAGCGTGCGCGACTGCCGGTCGAGCGTCAGATATCCCAGCCCGACGCGCACCAGGAAATCGAGCCGCGCGCGAATCTCGGCAAGCAGCAGATCCGCGGCCTCGTCGAACGGCGCCGGCAGCGCGAGACCGGCGAAGAAATCGCGGCAACGCTCGATCGGAAGCCACATGAGCTCGTGCAGGCTCAAGCCCGGCAACGCGTCCGCCACCTCCGGCGCCCACGTCACACCCTGCGGCCGGAACGCGGGGAATCGACTGCGGGCCAGTTTCTCGGCGCCCAGGCGCCACAGCAATGCCTCCCGCGTGAGCCGCGCGCCGCCGCATGCGCCGCACGGCGTGTAGCTGCGATAGCGCGACAGCAGCACGCGGATATGCATCTTGTAGGCGCGGCTTTCGAGCCAGGCGAAGAATCGCCGGACGCCGTACCAGACCTTGTCGTCCCAGGAGCCCTCGCCCTCGATGACCCAACGGCGCTGATCCTCGGTCAGGTCACGCCACGGCACGTCCACGGGCACTCCGCGCCGGCGCGCGTACCTGAGCAGATCGTCCTGGCATTCCCGGTAGGCATCGGTCTGCCAGGGTCGCACCGCGCCTCCGCGCAGCGACTTCGATCCGTCCGGAATCACGAGCCCGTAATCGACGCCGATCACGCGGCCGAAGCCGCGGCAGGTGTCACAGGCGCCGAGCGGCGAGTTGAAGGAGAACAGGCTCGGCGTGGAGTCGCGGTACTCGATGTCGCAATCCGCGCAGTGCAGATCGGACGAATAGCGCCAGGTCGCCGGTGGGTCGATCTGCGCGTGCACGCAGACCCTGCCCCGGCCGAGCTTGAGCGCGGCTTCCACTGTGTCGATGAGCCGGTTGCGCTCGGCGCTGCCGAGCCGCAGCCGGTCCTGGACGATCTCGAGCACGCGGCCGTGCCGTGCGTGCACTCGCGTGTAGCCCTGCTTGGCGAGCAGCTCCAGCACCTCCGCCTCGCTGAAGTTGGCCGGAACCTCGATGCGGAAGGTCACGACGAGGCGCGGATCGCCGAACGCCCCGGCGCGCGTCGTCATATCGTCGGCGATGCTGTCGGCGGAGTCGCGTCGCACCGGCGCGCCGCAGCCGCGGCAGTACAACCGGGCCGCCCGCGCGTAGAGCAGCTTCAGATGGTCGTTGAGCTCGGTCATCGTGCCGACCGTCGAGCGCGATGTGCGCACCGGGTTCGTCTGGTCGATGGCGATCGCCGGCGGGATACCGTCGATACGATCGACGCGCGGCTTGTCCATGCGATCCAGGAACTGCCGCGCGTACGGCGAGAAAGTCTCGACGTAGCGGCGCTGGCCCTCGGCGTAGACCGTGTCGAACACCAGCGAGGACTTGCCGGAACCGGACACGCCCGTGACCACCACCAGCTCGCGCAGCGGCAGGTCCAGGTCGAGCGCGCGCAGATTGTTCTGGCGCGCCCCTCGAATGCGGATGCAGTCGGGCGTCGGTCGGGTCATGGCCAGGGGTCCCGCCGGCCGCGGCGGGAGTTCTCACGCTACCACGATTTGCCCGCCTGACCGATACTTCGGTACAGAAAGACGACAGACGGGTCCCCGGGGGAGCCACACGATGGGTTTCTTTTCCGCCCTGATGCCGCGCGAGACGCGCTTTTTCGCGCTTTTCAACCGCCACGCCGAGTTCGTCGTCCAGGGTGGCCGGCTGGTGGCCGACCTGATGCACGAGGTCGGCGACGAGCGGCGGCGCGCGGAGCTCATCCGCCAGATCGGCGACGCGGAGCGGGCGGCGGACAAGGTCACGCACGAGACGGTGTCCCTGTTGCACTCGACGTTCATCACCCCGTTCGACCGCTACGACATCCACCGGCTGATTTCCAACATGGACGACATCCTGGATCTCATCCAGGACACCGCCGAGGCGGTGCACCTCTACGACCTGCGCCAGCTTCCCCCCGAGGCGCCGCGCCTCGTGCGGCTGCTCGAGGCGAGCTGCGAACGGGTGCAGGCGGCCGTCAAGCTGCTGCCCAGCATGGACAACGCGACCCGGATGCTCGAGATCACGCGGGAGATCGACTCGCTCGAAAGCGAAGCGGACGAGGCGATGCGCACCGGCATCTCGCGACTTTTCCGCGAGGAGCAGGACGTGCGCCAGCTCATCATGCACAAGAACGTCTACGAATATCTCGAAGAAGCCACCGACAAGTGCCAGGACGTCGCGAACGTGATCGAGTCCGTCGTCGTCGAGAACGTCTGAGCATGGACCTGACGATCCCGCTCGCGACCCTCGTGCTGCTGGTCGCGCTGGCGCTCGCCTTCGACTTCATGAACGGCTTCCACGACGCGGCGAACTCGATCGCGACGATCGTGTCCACCGGCGTGCTGCGGCCGTATCAGGCGGTCCTCTGGGCGGCGTTCTTCAACTTCGTCGCGATCTTCATCTTCCACCTCAAGGTCGCGGCGACCGTCGGCAAGGGGATCGTCGATCCGACGGCGATCGATCACTACGTGATCTTCGGCGCGCTCTCGGGCGCGATTGCCTGGAACCTGATCACCTGGTACTACGGCATTCCGTCCAGCTCCTCGCATGCGCTGATCGGCGGCATGATCGGCGCGACGCTCGCCAGGGCCGGCACGGAGCCGCTACTCGCCCCCGGCATCGTCAAGACCGCGGCCTTCATCTTCGCCTCCCCGCTGCTCGGCATGACGCTCGGGGCGATGCTCATGATCGCCGTGTCCTGGGCGTGTCTGCGGGCGCCTCCGCGGCGGGTGGACAGCTGGTTCCGGCGGCTGCAGCTCGTCTCGTCCGCTCTCTACAGCATCGGCCACGGCAGCAACGACGCGCAGAAGACCATGGGCATCATCTGGCTGCTGCTGATCGCCGCGGGCGTCACTGGCCGCGATCACTTGCCGGTCTGGGTGATCGTGAGCTGCTACGTCGCGATAGCGCTCGGCACGCTGTTCGGCGGGTGGCGCATCGTCAAGACGATGGGCCAGAAGATCACCAAGCTCCGCCCGGTCGGTGGCTTTGCCGCGGAGACGGGCGGGGCGATGACGCTGTTCCTCGCCTCGACGCTCGGCATCCCGGTCTCGACCACGCACACCATCACCGGGGCGATCGTCGGGGTGGGTGCCGCGCAGCGGACCCGCGCGGTACGCTGGGGCGTGGCCGGCAATATCGTGATCGCCTGGATCATCACCATGCCGGCAGCGGCCGCGATGGCGGCCATGGCCTACTACGCGGGGCGGCTGCTGCTCGACGGCTGAGCGGCCGGCGCGCCGCGGCGGATCGGGACGCCCCCGGGCTGTGCAGACCCCGGGGCGAATGTCAGGAGGACGTATGCGCGGAACCTGCCTCGCCTTGCTGCTGGGTGCGAGTCTGCCCGGCGTTGCCGCTGACGACTTCAAGGTCATCGAGCTGGAACAGGACATGATCGAGCTCGAGCGTCGCGTCGAGGCGCTGTCGCGCGACGTCGAGCAGCTGCAGCAGCGCGGACTCGATCAGACGACCGCGCGGGCGGCGACCGCCGGCGGGGACTGCCCCGCCGCACAGCCCTGCGCGCCGGCTTGGCTCAGCGTCGCGAGCTGGGAACGCGTACGCCCCGGCATGAGCGAGTTCGAGGTGATCGGGATCCTGGGGCCGCCGTCTTCCGTGCGCGGCGCAGCCGATTCACCGACGCGGACGCTCATGTACGCGATGGAGATCGGCTCGAACGCGTTTCTCGCGGGCCGCGTCGATCTCGAGGAGCGCCGCGTGGTCGCGATTCAGACCCCGGTGCTGCACTGATGGCGAAATGGCTCGGCGCCGGGTTCGTGCCGCGTTCCCGACCCTGGCCTCCTCGCGCAGCGGACGTCGAGACGCTGGGTGCTCCGAGCCATTTTCCCGCTCGGGTCAGGCGCTGCGCGGTGCGGCGCGCGCCGGGTCGAGCAGCAGCTCGACCTTGTCGCGGAAGCTGCGCGAGAGCTTGATCTCCTGCCCGGAGGCGAGCTTGAGGAAACATTCGCCGTTCGAATGCGGTCGCAGCGAGCGGACCCGCGCGAGATTGACGATCGTCGAGCGGTGGACGCGCTGGAAGACCTCCGGATCGAGCATCTCCTCCAGCTCCTTCATGGTCGCACGCAGTACATGGGTCTGCCCGCCGGCGTGCAGGCACATGTAATCGCCGGCGGCGTCGATCCAGTCGATCGTCGATACGTCGAGCCGCACGGTCTCGCGTCCGACCCGGATCGGGATCATGGCCGCGTAGCGGCGCGTCGGGGCGCCGGCGATCGCGGCCAGCGCGCCGGCCTCGATCTCCCCCTTGCCCGTCAGATCGGCGAGCAGCGCCATCAGCTGCTCGCGCTGCGCGAGCGCCTGCCGCTGGTGCCACTGGCCGCGCACCCGCTCGAGCGCGCGCGCGAGGCGGCTCTCGTCGACCGGCTTGAGCAGGTAGTCGAGCGCGCGGGCCTCGAACGCGTCGATCGCGAAACGATCGAAGGCCGTCACGAACACGACCATTGGCATGCTTTCCTGCGGCACGTTCGCCAGCACGTCGAGCCCTGAGAGACCCGGCATCTGGATATCGAGGAACATCAGGTCCGGCTCGTGCTCGGCAATCGCCGCGAGCGCCTGCCGGCCGTTGGCGCACTGCGCGACGATCTCGATGTCGGGCGCGTCCTTGAGGCGAATTTCGAGGCCGCGGCGGGCGAGCTCCTCGTCGTCGACGATGATGGTGCGTATGCTCATGGCTCGATCATATCTGGGCCGCCTTTTCGTATGGCAGCGTGATCTCGATGCGCAGCCCCGGCTGTACGTTGCGCATGGTGACGCAATTGTCGTCGCTGTACAGCACCCCGAGCCGCTCCCGTGTGTTCCGCAATCCTACGCCTCGACCCTTGCCCTGCTCCACGCCGGCCGCCAGCCCGGGGCCGTCGTCCTGCACGGCGAGCCCGAGCGTCTTGCCGCGCACGCAGCCCTCGATCCGCACCTGACCCCCCTCCTCGCGCGGCGCGACCGCGTACTTGAGCGCGTTCTCGATCAGCGGCTGGAGGATGAGCGACGGTACGAGCGCCTGGTAGGCCGCATCCTCGATGTCGAAGGAGATCTTGAGCCGGTCGCCGAAGCGCAGCTTCTCGATGGAGAGGTAGAGGTTGAGCGCGTCGATCTCCTGGCGCAGCGACACGCGCTTCATCGGATCCTTGTCGAGCGTATAGCGCAGGAAATCCGACAGGCGCGTCACTGCGAGGTTCGCCACCTTGCTCTGACCATCGAGGATCAGGGTGGAGATCGCGTTGAGCGTGTTGAACAGGAAATGCGGGTTCAGCTGATAGCGCAGCATCTTCACCTGCGCCTCCTGGGCGAGCGCCGAGGATTTGAGCGCGGCCTCGCGCTGCTGCTGCAGAGCCTCGAAGTGCTTGACACCGAAATACAGTCCCGACCAGAGCAGCAGCAGGTAGGTCGACGACAGCGCATAGGCGAAGATGCTGTACCAGGGCTCCTTGTCGAGCCAGGGCTCGAGGTACCGGTCGTATGCCAGGTTGATGAACACGCGCCAGATCAACCCGGTCACGTACGCGGCGATCGGTACGACGATGAGAATCGTGACCGGCTGACGGGTCCACAGCCAGCGATAGAAGTAGCGCAGCGGGATGGTCAGCAGGAACCCGGTGACGCTGGCGATCACGGGCACCATATAGGCCTTCGGCTTGTCGTACAGCAGGTGCGCGAAGTACTGGATGATCCCGTAGGCGCTCCAGCCGAGGATCTGGAGCCCCCAGAAGGCGAGGTTGCGGTTGCGTCGGAGGTCGTCGAGCGTCATGGTCGTCTTGCGCGGGGCGCCAGACGCGGCCCGGCGGCGTACCGGCCCGCCCCTGCCCGGCGCCCGGTCGCAGTCCACCCGGACGCAGCTTAGCCGCTCGATCCCGGCGTCGAAAACGCCTCGTCGCAGCCCCGCCACGCCTCGACGCCTCCGCAGGCGCGTGCGCTTCTGTGACGGAGGTCGTGCAATATGTCCGCGGGCTCAGGTACCGTCGCGCTCCGGAGTCACCGGTGAAACCGTGCCGGCGGCTTGCGCTGGCGACCGAACCATCGACCGAACCACGACTTTCTGGAGACCCGCATGGCCAATCCGCATGATTCCTCCACCGAGCGCGCCTCGATCCTCGGACCGACGCTGAGATTCAAGGGCGAGCTGGCCGCCGACGAGGATCTCGTGATCCACGGCCAGGTCGAAGGAAGCGTGGGCCCGGCGCCCCGCGTCACGATCGGCCCGGAGGCCAACGTCAAGGCGACCGTGACCGCCGAGGTGATCGTGATCGAGGGCAAGGTCGAGGGCGATGTGAAGGCGCAGGTTTCCGTTGCCGTGCGGCAGAAGGCCAATGTCCGCGGCAACATCGAGGCTCCGGCGATCAATATTGCCGAGGGCGCCTGCTTCAACGGCAGCGTCAAGATGGACACCAGCCGCGGAGCGCAGGTCGAGAAACTGGCCCGCTCGCCGGGCGCCGTACGCACCGGCACGGGCGATTAAGGGTCGAGGAACCGGAACATGTGGAAACGAGAGCGATCTGAGCGCAGCGCGCTCGACGACATGATGGCTGAATCGTCCAAGTCCTATGCGCCGGCCTACACGCCGCCGCCGGCCGCGCCGGCCGCGGTCAATGCGCCGCTGAGCACGCCTCCGGCCGCGCCTGTCGTGGAACCGCCCGCGCGCGCGGCGGCGACCATGGCCCCAGCCGGCGCGCGCGGGGTCTCCGTGCTCGGGCCGTCACTGCGCTTCAAGGGCGATCTCGTCGCCGACGAGGACCTCGTCATCCAGGGTCAGATCGAAGGATCGGTTCTGCATACGCGCAGTCTGACGATCGGCGCACAGGGCCGTATGCAGGGCGACGTCAAGGCGCGCCGCATCACGGTCGAGGGCACCGTCGACGGCGATCTCTACGCACTCGAGAGCGCCGTGCTGCGTGCCGGCGCCATCGTCCGCGGCAACGTCTTCGCCAACAAGGTTTCGGTGGCGGAAGGCGCGCGGTTCAGCGGCCGCATCGACATGGACAACGCGCCGACCGTTCCGAGCGTGGCCGGCCGGCCGGTGGGCGGCGCCGAGACGGCCGCCGACCACAGCGACCTCACCGATCAGCAGGTCGGCGAGCTGCTCTCGAAGACCTGAGACGAAACGGGGACCCTCCCGCGAGGGAGCGTCCCCGCTTCCCCGCGAGCATTCGGCTCAGCGCGCGCCGCCCAGCACGCGCGCCGGCAGCATCACGATCGCCCGCAGCAGCGCGAAGATGCCCTGCACCGTGATGCCGAGCAGCCGGAAGGGCAGCAACAACAGCCAGACGACCGGATACAGCAGCAGCGCCGCGATCGCGAGCGGCCAGCAGAAGAGCAGCAGCAGCAGCCAGAGCAGGAATAGCAGCATCGAAGCGTTCACCACGTATTGACGGGCGCAATGCTGCCAGAGCCGCGGCGCGACGCCGCGTCCCCGTCGCGCGCCGCGCACGGACCGCCGCAGGCTGTCGCAGGCTGGTCGGTTGCGCGGCTCATCGCGAGTGGCGGCGCGGCGTCCAGTTACGATGCTCGATATGCGCGGGAAGCGCCGGGCTAACCCGTTCGCGCTCCTGCAGCCGCTCCGCCAGCCACTGGAACCACTCCTCGATCGTCGCGCGACCCGTCGCGGCGCGCTCCCCCTCGACGTGCCCTCTGAGCTTGCGCCACGAGATCAGGATGGGCCCGCTGAAGAAGTCTTCGACGAGTTCGAGCTCGACCTCACCCATGTGAACGAGGATGCCCAGACTCTCCCACGTCGTCATGAGCGAATACAGGATGTGAAATCGCCCCTGCAGCCGGGCCTCGAGCTCCTCGCGGGACAGGCCGTCGGGCAGGTTGTAGACGATGTTGAGCGCTTCGGCGAAGGCCGGCGTCTGAAAGGAGTGCAGCAGCTCGATGGCCGCGGTGCGGCGCCGGTCACGACGATACTGGCGCACCTGCACGATCGCGAAGCCGACGCCGGTCACCACCGCCACGGCCTCGATCGCCTGCAGCACGACTTCCGTCGACATGCATCCCCCTCAGCTGTAGCGCACGCCGAGGTCGAGGATTCCGACCGCCCGCGGTCCGACGTCCTCGGGAGCGTCAGGGAACCTGGATCTTTCCTCGCGGCGGCAGCCCGCCCTGTCCGAGCGCGGCCGCCGCCCCGGCGTCCGGGATGACGATCGACGACGCCTGCTGGCGGCGCATCTCCTGCAGCTCCTTCAGCGTCTCGTCGAACGCGACCTTGGCGGCATCGGCGAAGTGATCGCAGGCCTCCCTGAGGTTCGTCGCTGGAATCTCGAACGAGAGCGGCAGCAGACCGCCCGGCGTCATGATCTGTGCCTGGCCGATGTAACTCTGCCGGCGCAGCGGGTCCGCCGTGCCGTCGGGCTTCACGGGCGTCATGACCCGGATCGTGCCCACCTTGCGGTCGGTGTAGACATCCTCGCGGTACAGGTCCTGGGCGTCCATCCTTGGTTCGGGGGCATTGGGCGGGGCGGCCATCGTGGCGTGTCCTCGATCGGCATGTCGATCCGGGGGCGTCACGGTACCCGAACGCATCCGGCCGCGCCAGCGCTGGCGGCGGCGCAGGCCCCTACCGGCATAATAGCGCCGCCATGCTGAGCCTGGGGCCGCGATCCTGGTACGTCGTCGCGCGAGCAGTCGGCACGGCCGCCATCCTCGCGACGCTGATCGCGGGCTGCTCCACGATCCGCAGCATGATGCCCTCGGCCCGCGAGGCCCAGCGCCTGCAGGAGGGCCAGCGCCAGCTGCAGGCCAAGTGCATGCGCTTCGCCGATCAGTACGTCGGGCACGTCACCGAGGAATCCGCACGCTTCGAGCGCGCCGCCGTGGAAAGTCCGGAACTGCGCGTGGTGCTCTCCAGCTGGAGGCTGTCGCAGGCCAACTCCGCCTATTCGATCGCCGCGGGCGAGAGCGCCGTCGTGAACGCGCTCGACCTGGTGACGCTGGCCGTGCTCAGCCGCATGGTGGTCGAGGACACGCTCGTGCCGCGCTTCAGAGACGAAGCCGCACCCCTGCTCGCCGTGCACCAGGAGCTCGAAAATGCCGCCTGGAAGCTCACCGACGACTTCCTGACACCGAGCCAGACGGAGGACTTCCGCAGCGTGCTCGCGCAGTGGCGCGCGCAGAACCCGCACGTGACGAGCGTGGCGTTCGTGCATTTCGTCGATTTCGCCAAGGCGGTCGGCCGTCCCGCGCCGGGCGAGACCGCCGCCAGCGGCAACCTGTTTGCGATGCTCGGTCTCGATCCGCTGGCCGGGCTCGACCCGGCGGTGAAACAGATCGAGCAGACCCGCCTGCTCGCCGAGCGCGCGATCTACTACATGCAACGCGTGCCGTACGTGCTGGACCTGCAGGTCGAGCGGGTCACCAGCGACCTCCTGATGGAGCCCGAGGTGCGCAGCGCGCTGGCGGACGCGCAGCGCGTCAGTCGTTCGGCGGAGCGATTCGCGGGCGTCGCCGAGGGGCTGCCGGACGCGTTCGCCCGCGAGCGGGCCGCGCTGATCGACCAGCTGTCGGGCGTCCTGCAGACGCAGGAAGCTACCCTGCGGCCGCTGCTGGTCGAGCTGCGCCAGGCGCTCGAAGCCGCGGATGCGACGGCCGGCTCGGTCGATTCGGTCGTCAAGTCGATCGATGCCCTGATGGCGCGCCAGTCCCCTAGAGGCGCCGGCGCACCGCGCTCCGAGCCCGGCCGGACCTTCGACATCACCGAGTACACGCAGGCCGCCGAGCAGCTCACACGCACGGCGAACGAGCTCCGGCTGCTGCTCACGGCGCTGGATGGTGCCGCACCCGCCCTCGCGAGTACGCTTGGCGACACGGTTGCCGAGGGACGCTCGCTCGTGAACCATCTCGCGCTCGTCGCCGCGGCGCTGATCCTGCTTGTGATCGGCGGCGTGCTCGCCGCTGCTCTCGCCTACCGCTCGCTCGCGCACAGGATCAGGCCATGAACGATCGGGGACGACGCATCATTCGTGCGCCGCGTGGGACGGCGCTCTCGGCGCGCAGCTGGCTGACCGAGGCACCGCTGCGCATGCTGATGAACAACCTCGATCCGGAGGTTGCCGAGCGTCCCGACGAGCTCGTGGTCTACGGCGGCATCGGCCGTGCGGCCCGCAACTGGGACTGCTACGAGCGCATCGTCGCCGCACTCAGGGCGCTCGGCGACGACGAGACGCTGCTCGTGCAGTCGGGCAAGCCCGTCGGCGTATTCCGCACGCACGCGGATGCGCCGCGCGTGCTGATCGCGAACTCGAATCTCGTGGGTCACTGGTCCACCTGGGAGCACTTCCACGAGCTCGACCGCAAGGGTCTGATGATGTACGGCCAGATGACGGCAGGCTCCTGGATCTACATCGGCAGCCAGGGCATCGTGCAGGGCACCTACGAAACCTTCGTCGAGATGGGCCGGCAGCACTACGGCGGCAATCTCGCCGGCCGTTGGATCCTCACGGCGGGTCTGGGCGGCATGGGCGGCGCGCAGCCGCTCGCCGCGACCATGGCGGGCGCGTCGATGCTCGCGATCGAGTGCCGCACGGAGCGGATTCAGAAGCGCCTCGATACGCGCTACCTCGACGTCAGCACCACCAAACTCGACGAGGCGCTCAAGTGGATCGAGCGCTCGACGCGCGACCGTCAGCCGCTGTCGGTCGGGCTGCTGGGCAATGCCGCGGAAATCGTTCCGGAGCTGCTGCGGCGCGGAATTCGGCCCGACGCGGTCACCGACCAGACCTCGGCGCACGACCCGGTCAACGGCTACCTGCCCGAGGGCTGGTCGGTTGCGCAGTGGGACCGGCTGCGCGCGTCCGATCCCGCGACGGTCGCGGCCGCGGCGCGCAAGTCTATGCGTAAGCACGTCGAGGCGATGCTCGGCTTCCAGAAGCTGGGTATCCCGGTGTTCGACTACGGCAACAACATCCGCCAGGTCGCCTATGACGAGGGCGTCAGGGACGCCTTCGCCTTCCCCGGCTTCGTCCCGGCGTACGTGCGACCGCTGTTCTGCCGCGGCGTCGGTCCGTTCCGCTGGGCGGCGTTGTCCGGCGACCCGCAGGACATCGACCGCACCGACGCGAAGGTGAAGGAGCTGATCCCCGACGACCCGCACCTGCACCGCTGGCTGAACCTCGCCCGCGAGCGCATCAGGTACCAGGGTCTGCCGGCGCGCATCTGCTGGGTCGGGCTCGGTCAGCGTCACCGGCTCGGACTTGCGTTCAACGAGATGGTGGCGAGTGGCGAGCTCCGGGCGCCGATCGTGATCGGGCGCGATCACCTCGATTCCGGCTCGGTTGCGAGCCCCAACCGCGAGACCGAGGCGATGCGCGACGGGTCCGACGCGGTGGCCGACTGGCCCATGCTCAACGCGCTGCTCAACACCGCGAGCGGTGCGACCTGGGTGTCGATCCACAACGGTGGCGGGGTCGGCATCGGATACTCGCAGCATGCCGGCGTTGTGATCGTCTGCGACGGCACGCCGGCCGCCGCGAGGCGCATCGAGCGCGTGCTGTGGAACGATCCCGGCAGCGGTGTGATGCGTCACGCCGACGCGGGTTATCCGGAGGCGATCGCCTGTGCGCGCGAGCAGGGACTCAAGCTCCCGTTTCTCGACTGAGCCCGCCTGAATGGAAATCGGGACAGCCTGGATTTCCCGTCCGCCGGATCGAGTGTCTCCGGGACGGGCTGGATGCTGAGTCTGTGGCGCAACGCGCACGTGGCGAGCTGCGACGACGCATCGCGCGTGTACTCGCCCGGCGCCATTCTCACCGAGGGGGACCGGATCGCCTGGGTCGGCGCCGAGCGTGAGCTGCCGGCCGGCACGCGTCCCGCACGCACGATCGAGCTCGGCGGGCGCTGGCTCACGCCCGGCCTCATCGACTGCCACACACATCTGGTGTTCGCCGGCCAGCGCGCGGCGGAGTTCGCACAGCGCACCTCCGGACGCAGCTACTCCGACATCGCTCGCGCGGGCGGAGGCATCCTCTCCACCGTGCGCGCCACGCGCGCAGCGAGCGAGATGCAACTCGTCGAGTCCGCGCGACCGCGTCTCGCCGCGCTCTGCGCCGAAGGCGTGACCTGTCTCGAGATCAAGTCCGGCTACGGCCTGACGTTGGAGGACGAGGCGCGCATGCTGCGCGCCGCGCGCAAGCTCAGCTCGGAGCCGGTTTTCATCGCGACCGCCGAGTCAGCGTCTGAGTTAGGTCGCGCGGGCAATTCGGCTCCCTGTCGGATTGGCGCCTCCGCGGTATCGACGAGCTTTCTCGGCGTGCATGCGCTGCCGCCGGAGTACGCGGGTCGCCCGGACGAATACATCGACATCGTGGCGCGCGAGTGGCTCCCGGCGCTGGTGCGCGAACGGCTGATCGACGCGGTCGATGCCTGGTGCGAGGACATCGCGTTCACCGCGGCGCAGTGTGAGCGGGTGTTCGCAGCGGCCGCCGCGCTGGGCCTGCCGGTACGGCTGCACGCCGAGCAGCTCTCGAACGTCGGCGGCAGCCGCATGGCCGCACGGCACCGTGCACTATCCTGCGACCATCTCGAGTACACGACGGACGAGGATGCCGCCGCGCTCGCGGCGGCGGGCACGGTCGCGGTGATGCTGCCGATTGCGTTCTACGCGCTCGCCGAGACGCGCCGCCCGCCCATCGATGCATTCCGCCGCCTCGCCGTGCCGCTGGCGGTCGCCTCCGACTGTAACCCCGGCTCCGCGCCCGGAGCGTCGCTGCTCCTCGCGATGAACATGGCGCGGCGCCTGTTCGGACTCACGAGCGAGGAGGTGCTGCTGGGCAGCACTCGACATGCTGCACGCGCCCTCGCGCTCGACGCCGAGCGCGGCTCGCTGACGGCGGGGCGCGTGGCGGATTTCGCGATCTGGTCCATCGACACCCTCGACGAGCTCGGCTACTGGGCCGGCTTCAATCCCTGCAGCATGGTGGTGAAGGGCGGCGAGGTCGTGCTCGAGCGGCCCGTGTAGCGCACCGCGCCGGCGATCCCCGGTCCGTCACCATATCTGCGTCGTCGCGCGTCCCGACCGAAGTCAGCGTCGCGACCCGCCTCGACGCACTGTCGCGGCAGCGCGGCGGTCTCTCATAACGTCGTATGTGCGTCGCACATCGGACCCGCACGTAAGGCGCGAGAGCAGCCATGACCGATACCGTCGAGAATCTGGTCTGCGATCTGCTCGAATGGGTTGGTCGCCAGGAACGCACCTACCAGGAAGTGATGGGTGCGTGGCGTACGTCCTGCCCGAGGCTTCCCGTCTGGGAGGACGCGACCGAGCGTGGGCTCGTGGAGAGGTTGCTCTCGAATGGCCGCCTGGTGGTTCGAGCAACGCCGGCGGGCCTGGCGTTCCTCGAGGAAAGGAGGCCGGACGTGTGCGCGGATCCGCAGCCTGGCAGCGGTCTTTGACTCCGCCCAGCGTCGGACCGTCAGCGGGGTGCGGCACTGACGAAGGTCAGTGTCGCCGTCTCACCCTCTGCAATATCGGGCGATGGATGGACGCCGCAGACTTGGCACCTAAGGCTTCTGAACCCTCGAAATCGCGGCGTGGCGGCGGAGTCCGCCTGAATGGCGGCGGAGTCCGCCGCGCCGCGCGCCGGTCGGGTGCCGTAGCCGTGGAGCCTGTTCCCGAGTGCAGGATGCTGATCGATGACACGGCGACTGGAAACCGAACCGGCGGCCGGCGCACCCGCGCATGCGCGAGCGATCGATCCGGGTCTACCATGCGCGGATGCCGCCGCAGGCCGCCAAGCTGTTCCGGGGCCAGGCGCCGCTCGTGAACGCCATGCGGAGTCTTCCGCGATGACCACGGTGATCCGCGTGCTGCTGATCGACGATCACGCGATCGTCCGCGAGGGATTGCGCGCGGTGCTCGGTCAGAGCGAGGCGCTGCAGATCGTCGGCGAGGCGGGCGACGGCGGCGAGGCGCTCGAACTCGTGCGCCGAACGCGGCCGGACGTCGTTCTGATGGACCTGAAGATGCCAGGCTTGCCCGCGGCGGACGCGATCCGGTCGATCCGCGCGCAATATCCCGCCACCCACGTGCTCGTCCTGACGAGTTACGCGGAGGACACCCAGGTCGAGGAGGTCCTGCGCGCGGGCGCGCTCGGCTATGTGCTGAAGAACGTCGTGGCCGTGGACCTGGTGCGCGCGATCGCGACCGTCGCGCGCGGCGAAGCCTGGCTGCACGCCGAGGCGCAGCGCTCGCTCGTGAACCGCATGCGACGGCCGGCCGACGCGGACCCGCTGGCGCTCCTGACCGAGCGCGAGCGATCCGTGCTGCGATTGCTGGCTAAGGGCATGAGCAACCGCGCCATCGGCCGAGCTCTGCACCTCACCGAAGGCACGGTCAAGGGCTACGTGAGCAACGTGCTCGCGAAGCTCAAGCTCGAGGACCGCACCCAGGCCGCGCTGCTCGCCGTGCGGCTCGGCGTCGACACGGAGAACGGATGAATCCGCAGCAGGCGCTCGCCTTCGATGGCTTCGTGCTGGATCCCGCTGCCGGGCAGCTCTTTGGCCGGATGGAGGCGGTGCCGTTGACGCCCAAGGCGTACGCACTGCTCGAGTATCTCGTGGCGAACGCGGGCCGGCTGGCGACCAAGCGCGAGCTGCTGGACGCACTGTGGCCGCACCAGATCGTCACCGATGGCGTGCTGAAGGTGTGCGTGCGGGAGTTGCGCCGCGCGCTCGGGGACGACGCACGCGCTCCACGCGTCATCGAGACCGCGCATCGGCGCGGCTACCGTTTCATCGCGCTGGTCGAGGCGGTCGCGCGCGCCGCTCGCCCCGGAACCCTGCTCCGGTCGGCCACGTGGTACGCGTCGCCGCGCGGCGCCGAAGCCGGCTGCGCTCACCATTTGCTCACTTCTCACTGACCGTTCGCTCATGAATCGTCGGGTCGCGGCTCCTAGAGTCCAGTGACCGACGAGGCACATGTCGTGCCGAGCGGAGCGTCAAGGAGAACGTGATGAACCATCCCTTCCAGCCGGCGGCCGGTGCCGTGCTGACAGCCTCGCTCATCCTGTTGCAGGTCGGCACGGCGCAGGCCCAGGTCGCCCCCGCCAAGGGCTTCCAGGCACCGGTTGTGTTCCAGGCCGCCGGACCGGACAGCGCGTCGATCCAGGGCGCGGTCGATGAATACCGCCTCGCGCTCGGTGAGGTGAACAACGGCAACACGCCGGGTCCACTCTCGAGTGGCCGTCGCGAGATCAACTGGGACGGCGGCGGCTCGACGGCAACGTCGCTTGCGCCGACGCCGTTCGCGGGTTTCCTCAACACGCGTGGCGCGCTGTTCGTCACACCGGGCAGCGGTTTCGTGCAGGCGCCGGCGTCGGGGCTGGCGGACACGTTTTCAAACTCCGCCTACGAGGCCATCTTCGAGGCGTTCAGCCCGGTGCGACTCTTCAGCGCGATCGGCAGCACCGTGACCGTGGTCGACTTCTTCGTACCGGGAAGCGCTGGCGGCCTTCTCGCGACCACCCGCGGCTTCGGCGCGATCTTCAGCGACGTCGACCTGCCGGACGGCAGCGGCCCGGGCGGCAAGCACGGCAATCGCAAGGCGAGCACGCTCGTCGAGTACTACGGCGTCGACGGCGAGCTGCTGTACAGCAGCTTCGTGCCCGCGGCGCCCGGCGATGCGGGCTTTGCGTTTCTCGGCATCGTCTTCCCCGATGCGCGAGTCGCGCGCGTCCGTATCAGCGCGGGCAACGCCGTTCCCGGTGTCGATGACGAGCGGCCACGCGATGTCGTCGTCACGGACGACTTCATCTTCGGCGAGCCTCAGCTGGTCCAATGAGGCGCAGCGGCCGGTGGCGGCGTACCATTCCGGCACGCCCTCACCGGCCCGATACCGATGTCCGCCGTCCGCGACAATCCGCCCGTTTCAGGCGCTCCCGACGTCCGCGCGCAGCTTGAGCTGCTGTCGCAGATGGTCGAGGAGATATCCGGCGAGCTGGCGCTCGAGCCGCTGCTCGCCCGCCTCATCGAGCGTGCCTGCAAACTGATCGGCGCCGACGACGGCGCAATCGGTCTGTACGTGCCGGAGCGCGACATGATCCGCACGGCGGCGAGTCACGCGATCCCGGAGGGCGAGCTGCGCCCCGATCTGCCGCGCGGACACGGCCTGACCGGGCGGGTGCTGGAGCTCGGCGCACCGCTGCGCTGCCGCTACGGGGACCTGCCGCATCCCAGCAGGCTCGCCGCGCTCGAAATGAACGTGATCGGCATGCCGATCGTCAACCGCGGCGAGCTGATCGGCGTATTCGGGATCGGCGCCTGGCCGCCGAAGCAACTGGGAGATGCCGAACAGGCACTGCTCGAGCACTTCGCCCGCCACGCTGCCGTTGCAATCGGCAATGCGCGACGTTATGCGGACGAGCAGCGCCGCGCGGCGCGCTTCGCGATGATCGCTCGCGTTGCCGGACTCATCGCGAGCGAGACCGAGCTCGACCAGCTGCTGCAGCGCGCCGCCGACGCCATCCACGAGCTGCTCGGTTTCGCCAGCGTCGACATCCCGCTGATCGAGCCGCCGGATCTGCAGACGCTGGTGATCCGCGTCCGCGGCGGCGAGTACAAGCGGTGCATCCACCACGTCGACCGGCTGCCGATCGGTCAGGGGATCATGGGCGCGGCGGCGCGCACGCGCCGCGCGCAGCTCGTCAACGAGGTCGCCGCGGATCCGCGCTACGTGACGCCGCCGGGCATGGCGCGCCCGCGCGCGGAGCTCGCGGTACCGATGCTGTACGGCGACGAGCTGCTCGGCGTCGTCAACGTCGAGGGCGACGGGCCGTTCGACGAGCTCGACCGCATGAGCCTGGGCGTCGTGGCGGAGCACCTGGCCGTGGCGATCCACAACGCGCGCCTCAATGAGCAAGCGCAGCGCCTGGCGGTCATGGAGGAACGCCAGCGCCTGGCGCGCGAGCTGCACGACAACGTGACGCAGATCCTGTCGTCGATCAGCCTGATGGCGCAGTCGATGAGCGGGGCTTGGAAGCGGGATCCGCTCGACGGCGAGCGTCGCGCGGAACGCACGGCCGAGCTGGCGCAGATGGCGTTCGCCGAGATGCGCGCGCTGCTGCGCGAGCTGATGCCGGAGGCAGCCCTGGGCGGGTCGCAAAGCGCCGCACCACTGCATGTGCTGGCGGGAGCGCTGCTCGCGCAGTTTGGCCTGACGACCGCCGTCACTCGCCTGTTGCCAGTGATGGTACCCGACAATCTTTCGCTGCAGCTCGACGTCGGCAGTTACGTCCCGCAGACCGACCTCCTCGAGCGCGCGCTGCTGCGCGTCTGCCAGGAGGCGATATCCAACGTGATCCGGCACGCCGAGGCCCGACGGGTCAAGGTGTCGATGCGGGTAGACGCGGAGCGCGTGCAGCTGCGCATCGCCGACGATGGCCGCGGCATCGCGCCGGACGCTCCGCGCGGGCTTGGTATTTCGAGCATGGAGCGCCGGCTGGTCGAGCTGGGCGGCTCGCTGCAGCTGCGGCCCGGACGTTCGCGAGGCACCGTGTTGCTGGCGTCGATGCCGCGTCGTGACAGGTAGCGTCGGCCCCGACGCCCGGCACTCACATCAATCCACGACGTCGGGTTCCACGAAGCACCAGCCGACCTCGGGATGCCGCTGCTTGATCTGAGCCTCGAGCGCGTTGATGTGCGCCACCGCGTCGTCGATCGTGAGTCCGGGCTTCATGCGGATCTTCGCTGCCAGCATTATCTGCGGCCCGAACTGGATCGTTATCGTGTTCAGGAGCCGGTCGATCGCGCCGTTGGCTGCGATCAGCTCCTCGAGCTTGCGGCGCAACTCGGGGTCCGCGGACCGACCGACCAGGAGGGACTTTATGCGCCGGGAAATGAAGATCGCGACCACGATCAGCACGACCCCGATCGCGATGGACCCCGCGGCATCCCAGCGTGTGTCCCCGGTCACGGACGCGATCCACACGAACGCGAACGCAATCACCAGCCCGAGTTCTGCGGCGATGTCCTCGCCCAGGACGACGACGAGCTCCGCATTGCGCGTGTATTTGAGCCATTCGCCGAACGGTCGGCCGCGGCGGACCTTGCGGATCTCGTTCAGGCAGCCAATGAGGCTCAGAGTCTCGAGCACGATCGCGATGCCCAGCACCGCGAGCGCGACCCACGCCTGCTTCAGCGGCTGGGGGTCGTGCAGCTTGTGCCATCCCTCGTAGATCGAGAACAATCCACCGAGGCTGAAGAGCAGCAGCGCGACAATGAAGCTCCAGAAGTAGGTCACTTTGCCGTAACCGAGCGGATGCTCCGTATTCGGCGGCTTGTCCGACTGCTTCAGGCCCACGAACAGCAGCACCTGGTTGGTCGCATCGGCGACCGAGTGGATCGCCTCGGCGAGCATGCTGCCCGAGTTCGTGTAGACGGCGGCAAAGCCCTTTGTGATCGCAATCCCCAGGTTGGCGAAGAAGGCGTACTTGATCGCCTTCGCCGAGGAGCCGTGGTCGGGAGCCATGGAAAGCCCCTCCGGACTGGGAGGGCGCGACAATACCGGTCCCTGCCGCCGTTGCGCAACGCGCGCGCGCCCGTTAGCGTGAGCGGATGAAGACGCTGTCGAAGCCAGGCAACCTCGTCGTCGTCTGCGTGCTGCTGGCGCTCGCCGGCTGCGGCCGCAAGGCGCCCGCGCCCGAACCGGCGTCGGCGCCCGACGCAGCGACCGCAACCAACGCCGCGCATCTGCCCGAGGGCATCGCCTGGTTCGACGGCGATGTCGATGCCGCCTTCGCTTCGGCGCAGGCAGCCGGCAAGCCGTTGTTCCTGTACTGGGGCGCGGAGTGGTGCCCGCCCTGCGCGCAGATCAAGGCAACGATCTTCAATCGACGGGAGTTCCAGGAGCGTTCGCGACTGTTCGTGCCCGTCTATCTCGACGGCGACACACCGAGCGCGCAGAAGCATGGCGAGGCGTTCGGGGTCGTCGGTTATCCGACGATGATCCTGTTTCGCTCCGACGGGCGGGAGATCACGCGGTTGCCCGGCGGGGTCGACGTGGAGCGTTACGCGACCATTCTCGACGTGGCGCTGGCGGATGCGCGGCCCGTTGCCGACCTCCTCGAGGGGGCGCGGCGCGGTGACGCGCTGTCGCACAACGACTGGCGACTGATCGCCTACCACTCGTGGAGCACCGACGCGGGCCGCACGGTGCGCGAGGCGGACCGGATCGCAACTTTCCGGCAGCTCGCTGCTCGCTGCCCGGTGGAGCTCGAGTCCGACTGCGCCCGGCTGTACTTCGAGTACCTGTACTCCGCGGCGGACGCCGCCGGGGCCGGAGGCCAACCGTTCTCCGGGCTGGAGCGCGCGGAGGCCCGCGAGCGGCTGCTGGTGCTGCTCGGCAAGCCTTCCGTGCTGCAGGCGAACGTGCAGAACCTGCAGTACGCCGCGAAGGACGTCGTCGGACTGCTGTCGGACGAAGGCTCGCCGGAGCGCGACGACCTTACCGCCGCATGGTCCAGGGCGCTCGACATGCTGGAAGGCGGCGAGGCCGGCACCGTGCTGTCGGCGCCCGAGCGGCTGAATCTGATCCGTGCGCGCGTGCAGATCGCGCAGCTCGACGCTCCGGCCGCTCCGCTGCCTGCGGCACTGCTCGATCAGGCGCGCGCCGCGGTGGCGAAAGTGGACGCCGAAACGAGCGACGGCTACGCACGCGATGCGGCGATCAACGCCGCCGCCAACCTGTACTGGGAGGCCGGGCTCGTAGAGGACGTAAACCGCCTGCTCACCAACGAGCTCACCCGCTCGGCGTCGCCCTACTACTTCATGCTGTCGCTGGCGGAGTTCGCGCAGAAGGCGGGCCGCGAGGACGAGGCCGTGGATTGGCTGGCCCGCGCCTACGCCGACGCCAAAGGCCCTGCGACACGCTTCCAGTGGGGGGCGAGCTACCTGGTCGGGCTGCTCGAGATGACACCGGACGACACGCAGCGCATCGAGCGCACGACGCTGGAAGTCATCGGCGAGCTCGACGACAGCCCGGACGCGTTCTATCAGCGCACGCGCATGCGCCTCGAGCAGCTCAACACGAAGCTGCTCGACTGGGGCCGGAGTCCCGAGCGTGCCCGCGTTATCGAGGCGCTGCGCGCGCGCACCGGCGAGATCTGCCGCGGCCTGCCGCAGGCCGACGAGGGGCGCCGCAGCTGCGAGAACTTCCTCAGGTCCGCGGCGACCGTCACTGCGGGGACGTGAACGAATCGTGCAGGACGAAGGCAAGCTGCCACCGGAGCTTCGTTCCGCAACGACGCTGCTCGGCCTGCTCCGCCAGCGCAAGCTCGGCGCGCTCGAGCTGCTCGAGATGCAGCTGCAACGCATCGAGCGGCTAAATCCATCGCTGAACGCAGTGGTCGCACTCGACGTCGAGCGCGCGCGATCTGCGGCGAGAGCCGCGGATAGCGTTCCGGCCAAGAGGCGTAGCCCGCTGCACGGTCTGTCGGTCACGATCAAGGATGCCTATGAAGTCACCGGCATGCCGGCCACATGCGGGTTTCCGGAGCTCGCGGCGCACCGGCCGGAACAGGATGCGGACGCGGTGGCAAGGCTACGGGCGGCTGGCGCGATTCCCTTCGCGAAAACCAACGTGCCGCTCGCCGCGGCGGACCATCAGAGTTACAACCCGGTCTACGGCACGAGCAACAATCCGTGGGACCTGACGCGCACACCCGGCGGATCCTCGGGCGGCGCAGCGGCTGCCGTGGCGGCCGGTTTCACGGCGCTCGAGCTCGGCAGCGACATCGGCGGCTCGATCCGGTGCCCGGCGCACTTCTGCGGGGTACTCGGTCACAAGACGAGCTACGGCGTCGTGCCGTTGCGCGGCCACATTCCGCCGCAACCAGGAATGCTGTCGCAGCCGCCGCTGGGCGTCGCCGGGCCGCTCGCGCGCAGCGCGATGGATCTGGAGCTGGCGCTGGACGTGCTCGCGACGCCGGTCGCGCCGGACCGCATCGCCTGGTCGGTTCGCATTCCTCCCAGCCGTCACGAGCGCCTGAGCGATTTTCGGATCGCGCTGTGGGCGGACGAGAGAACGTACAGCGTCGACCAGAAGTGCCTCGATGCGATTCGGTCCTACGCCGAGAATCTGCGCCGCGCCGGTGCGCACATCGATGACACCGCGCGCCCGGATCTCGACACGGCCGCGAGCGACGACCTCTACGTCGCGTTGCTCTTCGGCACCATCTCGGAAGGCATGTCCGAAGCGATCCTCGCGCAGACCGAAGCCGTGGCCATGCAGATGACGGCGGAGCCCCGCAGTTATCCCGCTCGCATCGCGCGAGCCGTGCGCCTCACTCACCACGGTTTCCTCGAGCTGCAGGAGAAGCAGCAGCAGCTGCGACGCGCATGGGAGCGCTTCTTCAGGAGCTACGACGTCATTCTGTGTCCGATCATGCCCACCATCGCATTTCCCCACGATCATTCAGGCGAGGGTCCCGGGCACCTCGCGCAGTACACGCGCACGACGCTCGTCGATGGCCGGCCGACGCCGTATCTGAACGGCCTGCAATGGCCCGGCCTGGTCACGGTCGCCAATCTGCCGGCGACTGCCCTGCCCACCGGCAAGCGCATCGATGGCCTGCCGATGGGCGTGCAGGCGGTCGGCCCGTATCTCGAGGACCGTACGCCTCTGCGTTTCGCGCAGCTCGCCGAGCAAGCGCTCGGCGGATTCGTGCCGCCGGCCGCCGTCGTGTAGAGGGGCGCGCCGCCCCCATCGAGTGGCGCGGTGCCGGAGCTGCCAAAGCTTCCTCAGGCCCTCGCCTGCAACTGCCACTGCGTGCGTGTGATCGAATACTTGACCGCAGCGCGCTCACTGGCGCTGCGACCCTCGAGCACGTCCTGTGGGAAGACGAAGTCCCGCTCGTAGCGCAGTCCGCACTTCTCCATCACTGCACGCGAGCCCCGATTGGCGGCGAGCGTGCGCGCCGAGATCTTCTGTGTGCCCACCCGCAGAAAGCCGTGCTCGATCAGCGCCCTTGCGCCTTCGGTCGCGAGACCCTGCCCCCAGCTCGCCCGTCGCAGCCGGTAGCCGAGCTCCTGCTCGCCCGCATCGATGCGGTCCGGGCGGAGGTGGAACCAGCCGTGGAAAGCGTCGCTGCCGCGGTCCTCGGCCGCCCAATAGCCGAGCAGCGGCGTTTCACGGTAGATCCGGAACCAGCGCGGCAGAATCTCCTCGACGTATGCCTCGCGCGGCGTCGGCTCGCCGTAGGTGATGTAGCGCATCACCTCCGGGTCCGAGTCGAGCTCCACCAGTCGCTCGACGTCTGCGACGGTGCATTGCCGTAGCCGCAGCCGCGCCGTCTCTAGCAGAACCATCCCCTCCTCCCGTACGCTCGCGAGAATGAGCGAGCCGATCTACGACTTCCGCAGCGACAACGTCGGCGGCGGCGCCCCCGAGCTGCTCGACGCATTGGTCGCCGCGAACGCCGGCACCGCCGGGCCTTACGGTGACGACGAATGGACCCGGCGCATGGTCGAGCGCGCCAGCGTGCTCTTCGAGCGGCCCGTCCGCGCGTTCCCGCTCGCCTGCGGCACCGGCTCGAATTCTATTGCACTTGCGGCGCTCGCCAACCCGTTCGGCGCGGTCTACTGTCACGAGACCGCGCACATCAACGTATACGAGTGCGGCGCTCCCGAGCTCTTCACCGGCGCCAAGCTGGTCGCGCTGCCCGGCGCGAATTACAAGCTGTCGTCGACGGCGCTCGAGGAGCGGCTGTCACTCGCCGGCCGCGGCAATCCCACGCGCGTGCAGCCCTTTGCGCTCAACATCACGCAACCCACCGATTTCGGCACGCTGTACGCGCCCGCGGAGATCGCGGCGCTGGCGGAAGTCGCGCACCGGCACGGCCTGAAGGTGCACATGGACGGCGCGCGCTTTGCCAACGCCGTGGCGGCACTCGGCTGCACGCCGGCCGAGCTCACCTGGCGCGCCGGCGTCGACCTGCTGTCGCTCGGTGCGACCAAGAACGGCGCGATCAACGCCGAGGCGCTGATCGTGTTCGAGCCGGAGCTCGCCGAGCGCATGCCGTTCCTGATGAAGCGGGGCGGTCAGGTGCTGTCGAAGGCACGGTTCGTTTCCGCCCAGCTCGAGCGCTATTTGGCCGACGACCGCTGGCTCGAGCGCGCGCGCTGCGCCAACGCTCATGCCGCCGAGCTCGCGCGCCGGCTCGGCGCGATTCCGGGCGTGACCGTCGCCGCACCCGTGGAGACGAACATGGTCTTCGTGCGGCTGCCGGAGGCGGCGGCCGAAGCGCTGGCCCGCGGGCCGTTCCGCTTCTACACGCTGGGCCGCGAGGTCCGGCTGGTCTGCCGGGCAGATCAGGAGCGCGACGGGATCGCGGCGCTCGTGAGCTGCGTGGCAGGCGCGCTGCGCGATCCGCCGGCCGAGAAGCCATGAGCGCGATCGTGCACGCCGCCCTCCGCACGGCGATCGTCGCCCTGCTTCTGTTCGGCACCGGCCTTGCGGCAACGGCGCAGGCGCAGGAACTGCAGACCATCGAGCTCGACTACCGCCTGGCGCAGGATCTGATTCCGATCCTCGAGCCGCTCGTCGAGCCGGGCGGCGTGCTGACCGGCACGGACGACGTGCTGTTCGTGCGCACGAGCGCGGAGAACTTCGAGCAGATACGCGCGGCGGTGGCGACGCTTGACCGCGCGCCCAGGCAGCTGCTGATCAGCCTCGGTCAGGGCACGGTGCGTGACGTCGATGCCGCGCGCGCCGAGGGTTCGGCGACGATCGGCAGCGGCGATACGCAGGTCGGAGTGAACCGCCCCCCCGGCGACGCAAGCAGTGCCGAGATCGAGATCGAGAGCCGCCGCCAGCAGGTGGATCTGCACAACGTGAGCAGCGTCCGTGTCCTGGAAGGCAACGAAACCTGGATCGGGGCCGGTCAGAGCGTGCCCTTCACCGAGACGATCGTGCAGCACCAGCCCGGCGGCGTGGTACAGGAGACGACGACTTATCGCGACGTTAGCACCGGGTTCTACGCAACCGCGCGGCTGCACGCTGACGATCTGGTGACACTCGAGATCTCGTCGCGCCAGCAGCGGTACCGGCCTTCAGCGGGCGGCGTGGTGTCGACGCAAGGCGCCACGAGCGCGGTCACGGCGCGCCTCGGCGAGTGGTTCGAGCTCGGCGGCGTCGAGGAATCGGGCACGGCCTCGACCGCGGGCCTGCTGGTGTGGGGCCGCCGCGACACGGCTTCGCGCTACTCGGTATGGGTCAAGGTCGACCAGTTGTAGCCGCAGGCCGGCTGGCCTTCTGATGGACGCCGGTCTGCTGCTCACCCTCGTGATCGGCGCGGCCGTACTCCTGGTCCTGTCCTTCCTGGTCGCGGGCATGCCCTTCGTCTGGTACGTCGCCGGCGCGGTCTGCCTGTACAAGGGGCTGACCGTTGCCGGGGTGGGCTGCGTGGTGGTGGGCCTGCTGATCCACGGCGTGCGCCGTTGGCGCAGGCCCGGCCGCTGACCGCCGGCTACTGCGCCGGCGCAGCGTACTCGAGCGGCGGTGGCGGCCCGACGATCTCGACCTCGTCGACGAAGTAGTCGGTCTCCCCGAAGCAGCTCGTCGGCAGGCCGGGGTGCTCGGTGTAATGCAGCCGGACCTGGCGTCCGACCGCCTTCGTGAGCGCCGCGGCCGTTGCCTCGTCGCGCACGCTGAAGTCCCAGATCTGCGGTGCCACGCCGCCCACGATGTACATCGCAAGCTCGCCTTCGTACGTCTTGCAGATCCACCCGCGCCTGGAGAACTTCTGCAGCACGCCGGCGCGCTCGCCCGAGGAGTAGCTCCACCACAGCATGAACAGCGTGTAGAGCACGACGAGCGCCAGCGCCGCGATCACGATCGTCACCAGATAGAAACTGAACCTGCGCCGCGGCCGCGACCGTCCGCCCGGTGCCGCCGCGTCCGGGTCGGCGTCGCGCGGGGGCTGGCTCGGAATCGACTCCTGTTCCGTCTTCATGTCGGATCCTCAGAGCTGAGACTCGATCGGCAGCAGGCGCAGCAGACTCACGCCCAGCCGCCGCAGCCGGCTCGCGTCGGGCTCGGTGGTCGAGCGGCGATCCTTCTCGCCCACCCGGTCATACCAGACGATACTGTTGCCCTCGAGCTCGACCCGGTAGCTCAGCTCCGGAGAGACGCTGCGCTGGAACTGTCTGCGCACCTGCCCGGCGAGCACCGTGCTTTCGATCAGCACGCCCATCTCGGTGTTCAGGTTCGCGCGCGGGTCGATATTCATGGAGCCGATGTACACCCAGCGGCCGTCGACAATCAGCGCCTTGGTGTGCAGGCTCGCGCCCGAGGATCCCGTGACGCTGATCTGGCGCCGGCCCACATCGCTGTCGGCGCTGCGCTTGGTCTCGAACAGCTCGACACCCGCGCGCAGCAGATCCTTCCGATAGCGCATGTAGCCCGTGTGCACCGCCGCGACGTCGGTGGCCGCCAGCGAATTGGTATGCACAACGACGCGCACGCCGCGCTCTTCAAGTTCGGCAAAACGGCGCGTGCCCGCCTCACCGGGCACGAAGTACGCCGAGACGATCAGCACCTCATGCTGCGCCTTCTGCATCACCTGCTCGAGCCCCGCCATCACGCGGGACGATTCGCCTTCCTCGAGCTCGACGCCGATCTTGGCCGGGTCGTCGACCAGCAGCTCCACCTCGCGGACCTTGAGCGGCGGCGGCTGAGAGGCCAGCATGGTGGCGCGCTTCTCGACGTCGCGCAGCGTGGCGATGTACGGGCTCTCGTTCGCCGTGCGCCGGAACTCGCGCGCGTCCTCGATGAGCTGCTGCAGGGCCTCGGGCGGCGGCGGCTTGCGCTCGAAGCGGTCGACCGGCACGGCGTTCGGATTGTTCCAGTACTCGTCGAAGGACCCGCTGATCTCCTCGACGATGGGACCGGCGAGCACCAGGTCGAGGTCGGCGAAGTTCGACTGGTCCGATGCCCCGAAGTACTCGTCCCCGATGTTGCGTCCGCCGACGATCGCGACGCGGTTGTCGACGATCCAGGCCTTGTTGTGCATTCGCCGGTTGAGCCGGCGGCCGCGGATCAGCCACTCGGTGAACTGGCCGAACCAGCCCGACCGGCTGTGGAACGGATTGAAGATTCGCACTTCGATGTTGCGATGCAGGTCCGCGACCTCGAACAGGTCGTGCTTGGCGCGCGCGTCGATGTCGTCCACGAGCACGCGCACCTTCACGCCGCGCTCCGCGGCGCGCATGACTTCTGCGGCGATCAGCTTGCCGGTGAGGTCCGCGTTCCAGATGTAGTACTGGACGTCCAGCGAGCGCTCAGCGCTCGCCGCCGTGGCGGCGCGGTAGCCGAATGCCATGGAGTTCTGCTCGATCAGCCGCACGGCGCAGACCCCCGGCTCGTCACCGAGCCCGGCGTCGATCACGTGATCGAGCAGCGTAGTGTTGCCCGGCGGAATCGCGTGGCCGGGCTGCACGCCTTCAAGTCTGGGAGCAGCCACGCAGTGGGTGAGCAGCGGCAGCAGGGCGGCGATGGCCAGCCGCGAGGCGCGCTCGCGCGCGACCCGGCGCGGCGTGCGCCCGTTGCGGCCGTGGTCGTGCATCGTCGTCGCGGTTCCGGGAGCCGGCGTCCACCTTCGTCCCTCCTCCACCCCGAATGATACAGGCCGCCTCACCGGGACGGGCTCACCGCCGCGGCGCGGCTATCCGCGGTCGGCACGGTCGGCGGGGCCGGCGCAACGAACGCCCGCACGCGCCCGGCGACGCGGGCGTAGAAGGGATTGCTGCGCAGCCGGGTCAGCATCCAGGTCGGAATCGCAAGCACGCCGTTCTCGCCGCGCGCTTCGAGGCGGCCGAGTTGCACGCGCGCCGGGTCCGGAACCGCATCGTAGCCGTACAGCGGGTCATCGGGCGGAAACGGCAGTGCCACGTGCGACAGCGAGAAAACCGCTGGCGGCCAGGCGAGTCCGAGCGGGCGGGACTCGAGCCGGCCCGAGCCGGCGGCGGCGTGCAACTCGTGCACCGTCAGCGTATCGGGGCCGGCGTTTGCGATTACCGTGAGCGCAAACGGTCGCGCCGGCATCTTGAGCAGCCGCCTTGTGAGCGGACCGGAGCCGTGCACGAGCAGCGCGCGCGCCTCGGCCAGCCGGTTGACGTCGAACAGCACGAGCTCATGCCCGGCGGGCGCCAGGTGCATCAACAGCTGGTCGACGACGGCCCCTGCCGTGACCGTCGCATCCACGGTCGAGACGAAGGCGAGCACGGGCGGGAAGTCCGCGATGGGTCCCTCCGCCGCGAGACGCCGCACGCGGCGCGATACCGCGCGCGTCAGGCGAAACGTCTCACCTGCGGCGTGCAGACTGAACGAGGCGTACTTGTAGGGATCGACCTCAGGCTCGATCTGCTGCCACCCGGCGCGTCCGAAGCCCGGAATCTTCGATAGCCCGGTCTTGATCCGCCCTACCACCGCGAGCGGTGACACGGCGATCGCCGGGGAAATGAGCACCAGGCCCGCCGGACGGGGCGCACCGGCGTCTTCCGGTTCCGCCAGGGCGTAGTCGACCGCGAGCGCCGCGCCGTTGGAGTAACCGATCATGAAGATCGGCGTGGCTGGACCGAGCCGGCGGCGCAGATCCCGCATCGCAAGCCGCACCGCCGCCTGCATGTCCTCCACCTTGAAGCTGAGCAGCCCCGCCGGAGCCGTGCCGTGTCCTGGGAGCCGCAGCGCCACGACATGCAGCCCGCGCGCCGCGAGCTCCGTCGCCAGCGCGTGCAGGCTGTAGGGCGAATCGGTGAGTCCGTGCAGCAGCAGGACGGCCCCCGCGGGGGGCGAGGCAGGCGCATGTTCCCAGGTCCAGTTCCAGTCGAGCGGCCACGTCCGCGGATCGCTGCGGCTGCCGCGGTAGTACCGGTTGTACGGCAGGCGGTCCTCGGGCTCGGTTGCCGCGTAGACCTCGCGGTCGAGCTCGACCGACAGCCGCGCCTCCAGAGCCCGATAGTCCGCCAGGGTGCGCACTTCGTCGGCGCGCGCCGCAGTGAATTCCTCGTCGAGCCGGGCGCGATGCCAGGGTTCGAGCTCCGGGCCGCTGCGCAGGTAGCGGACATACAGCACGAGACCCAACAGCAGCATGCCGGCGAGTGCCCAGCCGAGCGCACGTCCGATCGCACGCAGCGCGCCGCGCAGCATGGAGCGGCTCAGACGAACCAGGCGAAGGCGAAGACGCCGAGCATCGTGAAGACCAGCGCAAGCTTGGCCAGCGTGCCGAACACGAGACCGACCCAGGTCGCAAAGCCCGCGCGGGCGGCCTTCTGCATCTCGCCGTGGGTCAGCATCTCGCCCGCCACCGCGCCGGCGAACGGACCGAAGATCAGGCCCGGCAAACCAAGGACGAACCCGCCAAGTGTGCCGACCAGAGCGCCGACGATGGCGAGCCTGGAGGCGCCGACGCGTTTCGCGCCCAACGCGGTTGCCGCGAAGTCGATGATGAAGGAAAGCAGCGTCAGGAGCCCCAGAATGACCAGCACGATCCAGCTCACGCGCTGGAAGTCGTCCGCCCAGGCCGCGACCAGCAGACCCCCGAACACCAGCGGCACGCCGGGCAACGCCGGCAGGATCGCGCCAGCGAGGCCGGCGAGCACCAGCAGACCCGCGAGGATGTACATCCAGCTCTCACCGGTCATGCGATGCCTCCCCGGTCGGAGCCGGCATCTTGCATGGGTTCTAGTGACGAGTCATCTGCCGATCAGCTCGGCGCAGAGAGGACTTCGATCCGGGCCCGCACCACTCCGCGCTTCGTCATCCCGAGCTGGGCAGCCGCCGCGTGCGAGAGGTCTGCGATGCGCCGACCGACGTGCGGGCCGCGGTCGTTCACGCGCACGATCACGCTGCGGCCGTTCCGAAGATTCGTGACCTTGACCCGCGTGCCGAACGGCAGCGTGGGGTGCGCCATCGTCAGGTCACCGGCGTCGAACCGCTCGCCGCTCGCGGTCGGGCGGTCCTGAAATGCCGCGCCGTACCAGGAAACGAGGCCCTCCTGCGGTTGCCCCGCCACCGGCCACCGTTCACCGTCCGGCGGCGCACTCAATGTCAGGCCGAGCGGCCATGCGAGGCCGAGCACGGCCAGCATCAGGCCCCAGCGATGGACGCGTGGGCGAGACCGCGCAGGCCGGTCCAGCAGATAGCACAGGTTCGGACTGACACCCAAGGTTCGCACACCGGCAGCGTGACCCGGCTCCGGACCGCGATTCAAACCCGGAGCCGCACGCGGTGAACCCCGTCACGCGGGACCCGCAGCGTATTGAACAGAATCTCCAAATCGACCGGTTTTACACTCGGCGCCGTGGACCCTTCGTCGCTCCCGGACCTGCCCATCGTCGGCGCACTGCCCGAGCTGCAGGCCGCGCTCGCCGCGCATTCGGCGGCGGTGCTCGAGGCGCCGACCGGCGCCGGCAAGAGTACGGTCGTGCCGCTCGCGCTGCGCGGGGCTGGCTGGCTCGCCGGACAGCGCGTCGTGATGCTCGAGCCGCGCCGCGTCGCGGCGCGCGCGGTAGCCGCACGCATGGCGGCCACGCTCGGCGAGCCCGTGGGCGGGACAGTCGGCTATCGGACGCGCACCGATACGCAAGTCGGCCCACGCACCCGCATCGAGGTGGTCACTGAAGGCATCCTCACGCGTCGGCTGCAGCGCGATCCGACGCTCGAGGGCGTGGGCTGCGTGATCTTCGACGAGTTTCACGAGCGCAGCCTGCACGCCGATCTCGGTCTGGCGCTCGTGCTCGACGTGCAGGCGCAGCTGCGCGCCGAGCTCCGCATCGTCGTGATGTCGGCCACACTCGACGGCAGCGCCGTCACCGGGCTGCTCGACGCGGCACCGCTCGTGCGCTCGGAGGGCCGCATGTACCCTGTGGAGACGATCTACTCGGGATCCTTCACGCAGCGTCATGACGACCGGCTCGAGCGCCGCGTCGCGACGGCCGTGACGCGCGCGCTCGCTGCGCACGAGGGCGACGTTCTCGTCTTCCTGCCGGGCGCGGGCGAGATCCGCCGCACCGCGGAGCTGCTCGCGGCGAGCGGTGGCGACGATGGCGTGCGCGTTCGGCCGCTCTACGGCGAGTTGCCGGCCGGCGCGCAGGATGCGGCGCTCGCACCTGAGCCCGACGGGCGGCGCCGGGTGGTGCTCGCGACCAATCTGGCCGAGACCAGTCTCACCATCGCCGGCGTGCGCATCGTGATCGACGGTGGCTATGAGCGGCGGCCGCGTTTCGATCCGGTGTCGGGGATGAGCGGACTCGAGCTGCGCCGGATCTCCCAATCTTCCGCCGAGCAGCGTCGCGGCCGTGCGGGTCGCACGGCGCCGGGGGTCTGCTATCGGCTGTGGAGCGAATCGACGCAGGCGTCGTTGAGCGCCCGCACGCCGCCGGAGATCCTCGAAGCCGATCTCGCCTCGCTGGCGCTCGAGCTCGCGTGCTGGGGCGCGGCAGACGCGGCCGCGCTGCGCTGGCTCGATCCTCCGCCCGAAGCGACGCTTGCGCAGGCACGCGAGCTGCTGCGCGAACTGGAAGCGATCGACGACGCGGGATGCGCCACGCCGCTCGGGCGGCGCATGGCGATGCTGGGCGTCCACCCGCGTCTCGCGCACATGGTGCTGCGCGGCGCGTTGCTCGGACACCTCCGGCTCGCCAGCGAAATCGCCGCGCTGCTGTCGGAGCGCGATCCGCTGCGCGCCGCGTCGGGCGCGCGAGACCCCGACATCCGGACGCGCATCGACCTGCTGCACGGTGGCGCACCGCCGGCCGTGATCGAGGTGGAGCGCGGCGCGCTGCAGCGGATTCGCCAGACCGCCGATCGCATTGGCCGGGCGGCGGCCACCGAAGCGAGCGCGGAGGCAGCCGCGGCCCGATCCGCGCGGGACGTCGACGCGCACGACGCGGTGGCGCTGCTGCTCGCATTCGCCTATCCCGATCGGATCGGGCGCGCCCGGGAGGGCGGCGGCGGGCGCTTCTTGCTGTCCGGCGGACGCGGCGCGGCCTTCGCGGTTCCGACCTCGCTGGCGCGCAGTGAATACATCGTAGTCGCGGCGCTCGACCTTGGGCGGGGCGAAGCGCGCATCGAGCTCGCCGCACCGCTCGATGTGCGTCTGCTCGAGACCCATTTCTCGGCCGCGATCGTCGATCGCGACCTCGTCGCCTGGGATGCGCGAGCGGGCGCCGTGCTGGCGCGCAGACAGTCGCGTCTCGGCGCGCTGGTGCTCGAGGACGAACCGCTCGCCGACGCGGATCCAGCCGCGGTCAGCACCGCACTGCTCGAGGGCATCCGCACGCTCGGGCTCGATGCGCTGCCCTGGCGTGCCGAACTCACGCAGTGGCGGGCCCGCGTGGCCTTCGCGCGGACACAGGAGCCGGATGGGACCTGGCCGGACGTGTCGGATGCCGCGCTGCTGGCTACCCTCGAAACCTGGCTCGCACCCTGGCTCGTGGGCGTCAGCCGGCGCGAGCAGCTGGCCCGCGTCGATCTGCACGCCGCCCTGCACGGGCTGCTCGACCGGCGCGCGCAGCGACGGCTCGATGAATTCGCGCCCACGCATCTGGTCGTACCGAGCGGCTCGCGGATCATGATCGACTACACCGGGTCAGCCCCGACGCTGTCGGTACGCCTGCAGGAAGTGTTTGGCCTGTCCGAATCGCCGCGGATCGCCGGCGGGCGCGTGCCCGTCACGATGCAGCTGCTGTCGCCGGCGCGCCGGCCGGTACAGGTGACGCGCGACCTCGCGAGCTTCTGGCGACGCGGTTATGTGGAAGTGCGCAAGGAGCTCAAGGGGCGGTATCCGAAGCATTACTGGCCGGAGGATCCGTACCGGGCCGAAGCGACGCGCAAGGTCCGCCCGAAGTAGAAGCGCAAACTCGATCGCGTTAGACCGCGATCGATGCGGCCATAATCCCGCATCCTCATGCCCACCCTGTTCGCAACCGTCGTCGCGTGGCTGGCCCGGAAGGTGGGCACGCTGCTGGTCATTCTCGGGATTCTGGTGGCCGGCGCCTGGGTGAGCGCAGAGTGGACCCGGCTGGCACAGGTGCATGCAGAGATCCGCCGGGCGGAATCGATTCGCGATGGGCTGCGCGCCGACGTCGATCGGATCGAGGCAGACATCGCCCGTCATCGCGCCCAGTGGGGTGCGCAGACGGCGGTGGCGCGCAAGGCGCTCGATGCCGAGCTGCACAGGATCGACGCGGAGCTCGCACGCCAGGGGCCGCGCTGGAGCGACGCCATCGCGAAGTTCGCCGACGTGGAGCAGCGTGCCATGGATGCTCGTCGCGCAGCGGACGTGGCAAGAATCAGGCGCGACGAGCTCGAGGCGGAATCGGCCTGGTGGGACGTGCTGATCCGCCGCGACCGCATCGCGGCGCTCCAGGCGGCGAGGGCGCGGTTCGCAGCGCTCGACGGGGTTGCACGGGCCTGGGAATCGGCGCGGGATCAGCTCGCGCCCACCTTCGCACGCTCGCCGGTCGAGCGCCTGAAGCGGGAGCGCACGCGGACGTCGCAGGAGAAGGCGCTGCTGCTCGCCAGCACGTCGCCCGAGGTCGAGCGGCTGCTCGACGTTCGCGAACGCAAGCAGCAGGAGATCGCGGCCGCCGAGGGCCTGGTCGAATCGCAGCGCCGCAGGGTCGAACAGGAGCCCGGACAGCGCCTGTTCGGCGCGGCAATGGCAGCGCTTCCGACCGCGCTCTGGATACTCGTCGGCCTGATGCTGGCGCCGGTCCTGATCAAAGGGTTGCTGTATTTCGTGCTCGCACCGCTCGCGGGCCGGCTACCGCCGATCCGCATACTCGCCGACGCCGAAGCGCGCGACGTGGCTGCCCCGGATCCGTCGGCGGTGTCCTTGCCGCTCGACGTACGGCCCGGCGAGGAAATACTCGTGCACGCCGATTTCCTGCAGAGCAGCAGCCAGGCGGCGCGAAAAGACACTCAGTGGTTTCTGAACCCGGCGCTGCCGTTCACGAGCATCGCCTCGGGCATGTTCATCCTCACCCGAATACGGCCTGAAGGCAGCGCGGCGACGCGGGTCGTCGTGTCCTCCCAGAACGATGCGTTCGGCGAGGTCGGCGCAATCCAGGTTCCCGAGCGAGCGGCCCTGATCGTGCAGCCGCGCTCGCTCGCGGGGCTCATCAAGCGCGTCGGGGAGCCGATTCGCATAACCCGTCACTGGCGCCTGGCGAGCCTCCACGCGTGGCTCACGCTGCAGCTGCGCTACCTCGCCTTCCACGGTCCGTGCACGCTCATTCTCAAGGGTTGCCGCGGCGTGCGCGCGGAGCGGCCGGACCCCGGGCGGCCGCGCCTCATCAACCAGGCGGCGACCCTCGGCTTCAGCGCCAATCTCGACTACCGGAACACCCGCTCCGAGACATTCGTGTCCTACCTGCGCGGCAAGGAGGCATTGTTCAACGATCTGTTTGCCGGAGGTCCCGGCCTGTTCATCTACGAGGAGATGCCGGCGGGCGGCCGCCGCAGCGGAATCGTCGGGCGCGGACTCGAGGGCGCGCTCGATGCCGTGCTCAAGGCCTTTGGAATCTAAAACCTTGTCTCCGACGCGTCGGTCGGCGGGCATGCTCGCCGGGAACTCGCGATCCCGAACTCGAAGCCTCAATACGCGTATTCGACCTGGACCCAGAATTTCCGCGTGTCGGTCGCGAAGCCGTCGGCGCGGTAGTCGGCGTATTTCAGCGCCGCCGTGACGGCGTGCCACTGCGCCTGCAACAGAACGTCCGTCTCGGAGCCGTAGTCGAGCGAGATTCGCTCAGCCTCGAAGCGGTGGTAGACGACTGACATGGAGAGGCTGTCGAGGACGCCGAGGGGCTTCCTCGCGTATCCGAGGCTCATGTATCGATCGTCGATGCCGTCCGGCGGCGTGGTGAGGAACTTGTCCGCCCAGCCCTGGAACCGGTGCAGCGTCGCGAGCGGCGTGGCGAATCCTTTGCTGCCGTCGCCACCCAGCACCTCGAGGCCCGCCGCCGCGGTCCACCCCCGCCACGTGCCGGAGAGCTCCGCCGCCCAGTACTCCTCGCGGTAGTCGAGCGGATTGCTTGCGTGATCCCTCTGTTCCGAGTATGCGGCGAAGCCGGCGAATTTCACCGCACCGACCGACTTCTCGGCGGCGTAACGCAGGCCCGCCGTGGCCGACGAATCGACCGCTGCCTGATCGAAGTCGAGCACGTACACGAAGCCGGTCAGTGTTCCAAGCGGCAACGCGTAGGCCAGATTGGCCAGATAGTTGTCGCCCTCGTACCGGCCCACGGGGGAATCGGGACCGACGATGCGATTCACCTGGTTCAGGTACGCGAGGTCGACGGTCAGACCACGCAGCGACTTGTTCGTGACGCGCAGCGCATCGAACGTCTGCTCGTTCTGACGCCATCCGACGTTGCCGATGAACCGATGATCGTCGTAGACGATGCGCTGACGACCCAGTACCACGGTCGTATCCGGCAGCGATGTGTTGGCGAGCTGCAGCCGGTTGACCTCGTACGACTCGGGGTCGGCGACAACCGGGTACAGCGTCTTGCCGTTGATGGTGTCGTTGTAGTCGTCCTCGAGCGGCCAGACGAGCTCGGCCTCCGCGAGCAGCTTGAAACCCCACACCTCGCCGGTTTGGGCTCCGATGCGTCCACGGAGCGTCACGGCGCGCGCCTCCTCCGCCATGCCGTCCTGATCGACGGACTCCGAGCGCAGGCGCAGATCGATGATGGGCCGCGTCGTCGCGAGTGCGTCCGCGACTGAATCGCTTGCGTGCGCCACTGACCAGACGCCCGAGGCGACCGCAACGAGCATGGCGATTATGACCCGTCGAGAGCTGCGCACGCGCGCATCCTGCGTCGTACGGACGGCGAACCCCATACGGAGAACTGCGTACCCGTACGTGGAAATCCGGAGTTCTCTTCCTGTCGGGCCGTCCTAGAGTAGGCAGAGTTTTATTCGGATCTCGCCGTTGCGACATGTCATGCGCAATCGCCTGCTGCTGCTGATGTGCCTGACGGCCGCGGTGCCCGCGGCGGCGAGGGCGCAGACGGATCGCGCAGCGGCGGAGAGCTACGCTGCGGATGGCGTGCTCGAAGAGGTGATCGTGGTCGCTGCACGCCTGCCGCGTCCGGCCGCCGACGTGGTCGGGACCGTCGACATCGTATCGCGCGAGCACCTCCGCGAGTCCCTGGCGGTGCGGATGGCGGACGCCGTGCGCTATGTTCCGGGCGTGAGCGTGACCCAGGACGGCACGCGATTCGGCGACAGCGGATTCACCATCCGCGGCTTGTCGGGCAACCGGGTGCTGCAGCTCGTCGACGGCATCCCTCTGGCCGATCAGTTCGACATCGGCGAGTTCTCGGACGCGACGCAGGACTACTTCGTCCCCGATGCGGTCTCGCGCATCGAGATCCTGCGCGGGCCCGCCTCGACGCTCTTCGGTAGCGACGCGCTGGGCGGTGTCGTGGCCGTGCTGACGCGAGAGCCCGCGGAGTTCCTCGAGGGCGAGCCATCCCGGATGGCGACCTCGGCAGCCTGGAGCGGAGCCGACGATAGCCGGACGGTCAACGCTTCGCTCGCTGCCGCGGGGAATCGCCTGGCGGGCGTACTGCACGTCTCGAGGTTGGACGGTCACGAGCTCGAGTCGGCGGCCCCCGGTCCCGAGGATGCCGTCGATCGCCGCCGCGGATCGGTGCTGGCGAAAGCGACGTGGGCGCTCGACAACGGCGATCGCCTGCGCCTGCGAGCCGATGGCTATCGCGACGACGTCGCCAGCGACCTGACGACGGTGCTGGGCTACGGGCGCCGGTACGCGGATACGACCTCGCTGCGGGGCGACGACACTCGGCGACGCTGGTCGGCGGCGCTGGGCTACGACGTCGAGCGCGACGATCGGAGCTTCGGGACCGGGCGGCTGGATCTCTTTGTCGCCTCGACACGCACCGAGCAACGAACGCACGAGCTGCGCGAGGCCGCCGTGCCGCCGTTAGCGATCGAACGTGAGTTTCGTTACGAGCAGGACCTCTGGGGCGTGGTCGGAGACTTCGAGAGCCGATTCGAGCTTCGCGGCTCCGGGCATCGGCTCGGTTGGGGATTCTCACTCGATCAGCGGCGGGTCGAGGAGCTCCGCGACGGACTCTCGACCGACCTCGCGACCGGTGCGCAGACCACCGTCCTGCTCGGCGAGAGCATGCCCGTGCGGGATTTTCCCGAATCGACCGTGAGCGAGCTCGGGGCGTACATGCACGACGAAGTCGCGGTCGGCCGTGCGATGCTGATTCCGGGGCTGCGCTTCGATGCCTACGCGATGGATGCGCACACCGACCCGATCTACCGCGCCGACAATCCCGACACCGCGGTCGTCGATCTCGACCAGTCGGCCTGGTCGCCGAAGCTCGCCCTGCGGCTGCCGGTCGGCGACGCATTGACGGCGTTCGCGCAGTACGCGCACGGCTTCCGGGCTGCGCCGTTCGAGGATGTGAACATCGGATTCGACCTGCCGCTGTTCAATTACCGCGCGATCCCGAATCCCGATCTCCGTCCCGAGAGCTCCGACGGGTTGGAGTTGGGACTGCGCTTCGAGAGCGCGCGGCTGCGCTGGAGCGCCTCGCTCTTCGGCGCGCTCTACGACGACTTCATCGAGAGCCGGGTCAACCTGGGGCCCGACCCGGAAACGGGCACGCTGATCTTCCAGTCGCGCAACGTGGCCGAGGCACGGGTTTATGGTGCCGAGCTCGAGCTCGCGGCCGATCTCGACAGATGGCTCACCGGTCTATCGCTCTCGGTGGCCGCAAACTGGACGCGCGGCGAGAACGAGCAGACCGGCGCGCCGCTCAACAGCGTCGATCCGCCGGAGGCGGTCGTCCGCGTGGCCTGGGCGCCGCGCGCGACGCTGCGCTTTGCGCTGATGACGACGCTCGTGGCGGATCAGGATCGCATCGACGAGAGCATGATCGATCTCTTCGCGCCGGACGGCTACGTGGCCGTCGACGCGTTGGCGACGCTCGAGGCATCCCGCAACGTGCGCGTCGACCTCGGTGTGTTCAACCTGCTCGACGAGACGTACTGGCGATGGTCTGCCGTGCGCAACCGGCCGGCCGACGATCCCATGATCGGTGCGCTGTCGGCATCGGGACGCTACGCCTCGGCCGCAGTGCACGTGGCTTTCTAGGAGACGCGAGATGAGAATGCTGTCCGGTCTGGCGACGATCACCGTGACGCTCGCCGTGTTGCTGGCGGTGCGCGCAGGCGGAGGTGCCGAGGTCCACTCGGTCGAGGCGACGCAGGGCGCCGCAAAGGCGCGTCTGCCCCAGGGCCAGCAGGTCTTCCAGGCCTATTGCCAGGCCTGTCACCAGGCGAACGGCCAGGGAATGCCCGGCGCTTTCCCGCCGCTCGCGCGCTCCGACTACCTGCTCGCCGATCCGAAGCGCGGCATCGTCGCGGTGCTGCAGGGCCTGAGCGGCCCGATCACCGTCAACGGTGCGAAGTTCGACGCGGTGATGCCGCACCTCAACTATCTGACCGACGAGCAGATCGCCGATGGGCTCACCTACGTGCTGAACAGCTGGGGCAACGACGGCGGCGTCATCCTCCCGCAGCAGGTAGCCGAGGTTCGTGCCGGCACGACCGTCGCCCAGGAAGGCGGACTGCACCCAGGCCAGATCGAGGCCGCGATGCCCTACGGCGCCGCGCCGAGCCCGATTCCCGCGGCCGAGACCGTGCCCATGGTGTCCACCGAGGGTCCGCCCCTGAGCGTCGCGGGGTTCTCGCGCGCCACGCAGCTGTATTTCGAGCGCTGCGCCGGCTGCCACGGCGTGCTGCGCAAGGGCGCGACCGGCAAGCCACTCACGCCGGACATCACCCGCCAGAAGGGCACCGACTACTTGAAGACGATGATCAACTTCGGCTCGCCCGCGGGGATGCCGAACTGGGGAACGTCGGGCGAGCTTACGGCCGAGGACATCGACACCCTCGCCCGCTTCCTGCAGCACCCGCCGCCGCAGCCGCCGGAGTTCGGCATGCCGGAGATGCGCGCCAGCTGGAAAGTCCTGGTGCCGGCCGCGGAGCGGCCGGAGAAACCGCGTCACGGCTATGACGTCGACAACCTTTTCGTGGTGACGCTGCGCGACTCCGGCGAGGTCGCGATCATCGATGGCGACTCCAAGAAGATCGTCAACATCGTCAAGACCGGCTACGCGGTGCACATCTCGCGGATCTCCGCGTCTGGCCGCTACGCCTTCACGATCGGTCGTGACGGCAAGCTCGACATGATCGATCTGTACATGGATCCGCCGCAAACGGTCGCCGAGATCAAGGTGGGGCTCGAGGCGCGCAGTGTCGAGACCTCGAAGTACAAGGGTTTCGAGGACACCTACGCGATCGCCGGCAGCTACTGGCCGCCGCAGTACGTGATCATGGACGGCGCAACGCTCGAGCCGCTCAAGATCGTTTCCACCCGCGGCATGACGGTTGACACGCAGGAATACCATCCGGAACCGCGTGTGGCGGCGATCGTCGCCTCACACGAGCACCCGGAGTTCATCGTCAACGTGAAGGAAACGGGACAGATCCTGCTGGTCAACTACGAGGACATCGACAACCTCGGCGTGACCACCATCGAGGCCGCGCGATTCCTGCACGACGGCGGCTGGGATTCGAGCCGCCGCTACTTCCTCACCGCCGCCAACCAGTCGAACAAAGTGGCAGTCGTCGACTCTCACGAGCGGAAACTCGAGGCGCTCGTCGACGTCAAGACGATCCCGCATCCAGGGCGCGGCGCCAACTTCACGGACCCGAAGTACGGGCCGGTGTGGACCACGAGCGCGCTCGGCGACGCCAACATCACCCTCCTCGGCACCGATCCCGAGGACCACCCGGGCAGCGCGTGGAAGCCGGTGCGCGTTCTCGAGGGGCAGGGGGGCGGCTCGCTGTTCGTGAAGAGCCACCCCAAATCGAGCAATCTATGGGTCGATACACCGCTCAACCCGGATCCGAAGGTCAGCCAGACAGTGGCTGTGTTCGACGTGAGGAACCTCGATGCCGGCTACCAGGTGGTGCCGATCGCCGAGTGGGCGAAGCTGGGTCCCGGTCCGAAGCGCGTCGTGCAGCCGGAGTACAACGTGCGGGGCGACGAGGTCTGGTTCTCGGTGTGGAGCGGCAAGAACGAGGAATCCGCCATCGTCGTCGTGGACGACCGAACGCGCGCACTCAAGGCCGTGATCAAGGATCCGCGTCTCATCACGCCGACCGGTAAGTTCAACGTCTACAACACGGTGCATGACGTGTACTGACCGCCATCGCGATCAGCGGCGACGCCGGCGACGATCCGGCGTCGCCGTTCGACCGACTGCCGGCTAGGTGTCTTCGACGAACGCCCGCAGCCGCGCGAGCGCAAGGTCCCATTGACGGGAGGCGCGCTCTAGATAGCCACGCGCCTGCTCTACACCGGTGGGCTCGAATACGAAGCGGCTCTCGCGCCCGCTGCGCTCGCTGCGCACCATCCCCGCCCGCTCGAGCACGCGCAGGTGCTTGCTCACGCCCTGGCGCGTGAGCCCCAGGCCCTCGGTGAGCTGGACGATCGACCGCGGCCGTCCGTCCCGCAGGCGCGACAGCAGGCTGAGCCGTGTCGCGTCACCCAGCGCCGCAAACACGGGCGCCGCCCTGGCCGGGATCAACTCAGCCGGTCGGGGCGACATGCGCAGCGATGTTCCGGGCCTGGATGTGCCAGCCCTCGGTGTTGTTGCGCAGGACTTCGATCCGACGCGGCTCCGGAAGGGCTGCAATGCCCGACTCGGTGATGGTCAATCGCGTGCCGCGCGGTGTCGCCTGCAGGCGGAACTCGACGAGCGTGGTTGGTTGCTCGGCGATCGGCTTTCCGGACTTCTCGTCTGAGTCGTGCCAGCGAAACGAAAACAGCCGCTCCGGCTCCATCCGCTCCACTGTTGCAAGCCACGGCCATCCCTCGAAGCCCGGATAGGTCATCTTGCCCGTCGAGACCGCACCCGGGCGGAAGGGCCCGTCGAGCTTGACCTTGAACCACTGGCCGAACTCCTCGAAGTCGGTCAGCGCGCGCCAGACCCGCGGGACGGATGCATCCAGCTCGACGACCTTCTCGATCCTGTCTTCGTTGTCCTGCATAATTGGCAACCTCCTGGTTGCCAATTATCCTACTCCGTCTTTTGGACAGTATGCAACCCCTAGGTTGCTCTTTGGAGCGGCCCGCTCTCGGTATCCGGGATCGGGTATTTGTCGTCGATCACTCCGCCATCCACCAAGCCACGAACTCGTCGAACTCGATTGCGCCGTCGCGATCGGTGTCGATCTCGGCGAACCCCGTGCGTATATCGCCGGTGCTCATGTCGGCCTCGAGGAACTCGAGCAGCTCCTTGAACTCCTCGTATTCGATGCGGCCATCGCCGTTCGAATCGTTGAAGTCGAAGTCCTCGCGCAGCTCGTCGAGCTGGTCCTGGCTGAGATCGTTCACGGGGGCGCTCCTTCCTGAGTTACCCGATTCCAGCATTTCCACCGTCTGCTCCGCAATCCGCAGGTTCACATAGCCGCACTTGGGGTGGCCGCCGGGCTGGCCTAGACTTCGGCGATGCGAACCGACGGCCGGCCCGGCACGAGGGGGTTGCGTTGCGCAGCGCCCTGCTCCTGATCGTCGCGGGCTGGCTCGGCGGCTGCGCCGCCCCGCCGCCCTTCCAGCGCGAGGAACCGCTCGCGTCGCCGCCTGCCCTGCTGCCCGACGCGACCGGCGTCGCGATCGCTCGCACCGCGCAGTCGCTCGTTGGCTCCCCCTACCGCTACGGCGGCGCTGGCCCCGACGCATTCGACTGCAGCGGTCTCGTGAGCTACGTGCACCGCCAGCTCGGCTACGCCACACCGCGCACGGCTGCGCAGCAGTACGCACAGGCGCGGCCGGTGCCGCGCGCAGATCTGCAGCCGGGCGATTTGGTGTTCTTCCGCCTGACCGGCGGGACGGTCAGCCACGTCGGCGTCTACATGGGCAACGGCCGCTTCGTGCATGCGCCGCAGTCGGGTGAGCGCGTGCGCGAGGCGGGACTCGACGAGCAGTTCTTCCGCGAGCGTTATGCGGGCGCCGGGCGGCTCTACCCGCCGGCCGCACACGTCATGAGTATCGCGCCGCAGTAAGCATTGTTCTATCTGCCCTCCAGATGCCAGTCCTCGATCAGCTCTCGCGCGCGAGCGCTCACCTCGGGCGCCGTGTCTGCGAGTGCCCGGCGCAGCGGCGCGCGCGCCTTCGGTCCGGTGCGCTCCGCGAGCAGTTCGAGTGCCTGGACCCGTCGCTCGGCGCTGACATCGTCGCGTGCCACCTGCCCGAGCGCGTCGACGGGAACCTCCTCGGCGGTGTCCTTGAGCGTTTCGAGCGCTCGCGCGCGCACCTGCTCCTCCGGATCGGAGAGCTGCTGCACGAGCACGTCGCCCGCGTATCCCGCACCCGCGGAATCGTCCTGGTAGGCGAGCGCCTCGCCCGCGGCGGCGCGTTTCTCGGCCGACGCGGCAGAGAGCGCGATGTTCAGCAGGGCCTCGGCCGTCGGCTGCGCTTCGGCCGAGCCGTCGGATTCATCGGCAGGCGCGAACTGACCGGGATCCGACCTCGGTTCGGACCCCGCGACGCCGCGGGACCCGAGCAGGATCAGCTCGATGTCACGCCGGCCGTGCTGCCCGGCGCCATGGTCGATCAGCATGTGAGAGCGCGCCGACAGCACGCGCCGCAACGCCTGCGCGACGTCTGCGTCGTTGAAGGAATCCGACACGGTGACGCCGGACAGATCGCCGTGGATGTCGACTCTCACCCGGCCGCTGCGCTCGAGCGCCGCGAGCAGCTCGCCGAGCGGCA
>JBQGDL010000065.1:0-23199 GCA_052039045.1 Steroidobacteraceae bacterium | reverse complement strand
GGTCGCTCACCAGCACCTCCTCGCGGACGAACTGGTACGGGTAGTCCATCGCATACATGACGCGATCTGCTCCGAGCACCGAGCGGCAGAACATGATCGCCGGCTCCCAGGCCACACCGCTGTTCGTCACGTACACGTTCTCGCGCAAGTAGTCGCTGGGCTTGCGCTGCAGCGGCTTCAGGAACGCGTAGCGTCCGGAGGTGACAGTCGCCCGGTGCATGTAGTCGATGCGGGACATCCAGAAGGGCAGCGCCTCGCCGCAATGCCCGACCACGATGCGCAGCCCCGGGAAGCGGTCGAAGACGCCCGCCACGATGATCCTCAGCAGATGCAGTCCGGTCTCGACGCCGAAGCCGTAGATCGCGCCGTCGAGCCCGGCCTCGAGGAACGGCCCGATCATCGCCTTCGACGGCGAGTTCGGGTGCAGATAGGCCGGCACGCCGAGCGACTCGCAGGCCTCGAAGATCGGCCAGAACTTCGGCTGATCCAGGTATTCGCCATTCGTGTGGGAATTGAGGATCACGCCCTTGAGGCCCAGCCGGCGTACGCCGCGCTCGATCTCTTTCGCGGCCGCCGCTGCGTCCTGGGGTGCCGCGGCGGCGAGACCAGCATAGCGATCGGGGTGTTTCGCGACTGCGGCGGCGAGCTCGTCGTTGGCATCGCGCGCGATCGCGTTGGCCGTGGCGGCGTCGAACACCTGTACGCCCGGCGAGGTCAGCGACAGGATCTGCAGGTCGATGCCGCTCGCGTCCATGTCGCCGAGGCGGCGCTCGCCGAGGTCCTGGAGCCGCTCGATGATCGCCGTGGCGCGCTCGCTGCGGCTCCAGAGATAGAAGCCCCAGAGGCTGGAAAACCCCGGGTCGTCCAGCGCCCGGTCCCCGAGCATCCGCCGGTACTGGTCCAGCATCCCCCGGGTGGCGAACGCCTCCTCGGTCGCGATTCGCAGATAGCCCGGCGCTCCGCCGCGCGGGATCGCCGCTGGCGCCGTGTCGGGCTCGCTCATGGGTGTTACCTCGGCGTGTCTCGCAGGCCGTGCATCATGTCACGCGCGCGGCGCCCGGCAGCTGCGCGCGGCGTCGACTATTGCTTCGCAGCCGGTCGAGTCGGGCCCTGTTTTCGTCGGCTGCAGGTCGGTACGATGGCTCGATTGCAGAGGGACCGCACGATGTCCGCCTCCGCCTCTGACGCACGCACGACCACCGCTCCCGCCATGCCGCCACGCATCAGCCACGGCGACCTGCGTCTGTTGATCGACGGGGACTGGCTGACGGCGCAGGGACGCCGGACCATGCCGATGATCAACCCCGCGACCGAGGAAGTCCTGGGCCAGCTGCCGCTTGCGAGCGCCGCGGATCTCGACCGGGCACTGGAGGCGGCGCGACGCACCTGGCCGGTGTGGCGGTCGATGGCACCGGTGCAGCGCGGGCGGATCCTGCGCCGGGCCGCTGAAATACTGCGCTCGCGCGCCGAGGAGATCGCCCGGCTCGCGACGCTGGAAGAGGGCAAGACGCTCGCCGAGACTCGCATCGAGGTCGGGATGAGCGCCAACATCTTCGAGTGGTACGCCGAGGAGGGCCGCCGCGCGTACGGGCGCGTCCTGCCGCAGCAATCACCGGGTGTGCGGATGACCGTCGTACGCGAGCCCGTGGGTCCGGTGGCAGCGTTCGCGCCGTGGAACTTTCCGCTCGGCAATCCGGCGCGCAAGCTCGGCGCGGCGCTCGGCGCAGGGTGTACCTGTATCCTCAAGCCCGCCGAGGAGGCGCCTGCCTCGGCCCTTTCGATCGCCGCGGCGCTCACCGAGGCGGGTGTCCCTGCCGGCGCCATCGCGATCGTCTTCGGCGTGCCGGCTGAAGTGTCGGCGCACCTCATCGCCTCACCGGTGATCCGCAAGATCTCGTTCACGGGCTCGGTACCGGTCGGCAAGCAGCTGATGAAGCTCGCGGCGGAAGGCGCCAAGCGCACGACCATGGAGCTCGGCGGCCACGCGCCCGTGCTCGTGTTCGACGACGTCGACGTCGATCACGTGCTCGATCTGTCGGTGGCGGCGAAGTTCCGCAACGCCGGCCAGGTCTGCGTCTCGCCGACACGGTTCTACGTGCACGAGACGATCTACGATCGCTTCGTGGCTGGCTTTGCCGCACGCGCCGGTGCATTGCGCGTCGACGACGGCCTCGTCGAGGGCGCGCGGATGGGTCCGCTCGCCCACGCACGACGACTCGCCGCGGTGGCAGCCTTCGTCGACGATGCGCGCGCGCAGGGCGCCCGCATCGCCGCGGGCGGGCAGCGTATCGCGCGTCGAGGCTGGTTCTATCAGCCCACCGTGCTGGCCGACGTTCCGCGCTCGGCGCGGATGATGAACGAGGAGCCGTTCGGTCCGGTCGCGCTGGTGAATCCCTTCACCGACTTCGACTCGGTCATTGCGGAAGCCAATCGTCTTCCCTACGGGCTCGCGGCGTTTGCGTTCACGCGCGATTCACGCCGGGTGAATCTGCTCGGCGAGCAGATCGAGGCCGGCATGATCGGCATCAACAGCTTCGCGATTTCCGTGAACGAGTCGCCGTTCGGCGGCGTCAAGGAGAGCGGGCACGGCTCGGAGGAGGGTGTCGAGGGCCTCGAGGCGTGCCTCGTCACCAAGTTCATCACCGAGTCGTGACGGAAAATTGGCTCGGAGCCATTTTTCGCCGCCATGCGGGCAAGCGAGCCGCGGGCAAAGAAAAATGGCTCCGAGCCATTTTCCTGGTCAGGCGTCGTGGTGCGGCATCCGGCGGTACTCGCGGGGCGTGACGCCGTAGCGCGAGCGGAATACCCGTCCGAAGTGTGTCGGGCTGTTGAACCCGAAGTCGAAGGCGATGCTGGTCACGGTGCGGCCGCGCTGCGCCGGGCAGGCGAGCGCTCGAGCGCAGGCCTCGAGGCGCCGGCGCTGGATATAACGCGACACCGTCTCGTTCTCCTCGGAAAAGAGGTGATGCAGATAGCGCGTCGTCATCCGGCACGCCTCGGCGATCTGCGTCGGCGTGAGCTCGGGATCGGTGAGGTGCGCCTCGATGTAGTTCAGGATGCGAACTAGGTGCGCGGCGGCGAGCGATGAGCGGTCCGCGCGCGCCTGCGGCGCCACGGAATAGGCGCTGCTGATCAGGTCGAGGATAGTGCGCGAGACCCGACCGGCCGAGGCGTCGTCCAAGCCCTTCTGGTACACCTGCCAGAAATGGCGCAGGAAATCCGATAAGAGCCCGCTCAACCCCGACGATCCCGGCATCCGGATCGCCACCAGGCATTCGGGGGAGGCGAGGTGGCGGCGCAGCGATGCGTCCGGTATGCCGAGCACGAACATGTGGTTCGGCCCGTTGAACTGAATCTCGTACGGGCGCGTGCTGTCGCAGAGCGTGAAATCGCCGGCCGTGAGCACCGCTTCGCGACCGTCCTGGCGGTTCAGGCTCTGCCCGTCCACCTGCAGGTGCAGGAAGAACATGGGCGCGCGCGTCCGCGCGACGTGCAGGCGTGAGTGTCGGACGAGCTGCGCTTCCGAGTAGGCCTCGGCGACCGTCAGGTCCCCGATCCGCCCACGAACGATCGAGCCGGCGAACGAGCCGACGTCGACAGGATCGGAAACGATCGGTGTGAAACTGTCGCAGGCGATGTCGTTCCAGAAAGTGAGCCTGCGCCGCGGGTCCTCCATGCCTACTGTGGAAAAGGACTCCAGCTGTGCCATTCGACACACCCCCCGGTGGCTGCGGTCGCCCGCAATGCCCGATTGTTATACCAGATAACCATTGCCGGAGACACTATTGCGCTGCTGGTTGAGATGCGCCGGGCAGGGGCAGGCAGCATCCGCGGGCAAGGAAGTGGATCGTGCGGATCAGTCACCGGCAGCGCAGCGGGGGAGTCACGGACGAAGTCGCAGCCGGGGTCAGTCTCGGGCCGCTCTCCGGCTACGTCGGTTTCATGTTGCGCCGCATCCAGACGGCCGTGTTCTCGGACTTCATCGCCTCGCTCGGCGAACTCGACCTCCGCCCTGCCCAGTACACGCTGCTCGAGGTGATCGACGCAAACCCGGGCTTGAGGCAGTCGGAGGCGGCCGCCGCGCTGGGGATCCAGAAGGCGAACTTCGTCGCCCTGGTGCAGGAGCTCGAGCGGCGGTCGCTGGTGCAGCGCCGGCGCTCGACGGCCGACCGGCGCGCCTACTCGCTGCACCTCGAGCCGCGCGGCCGGCGCCTCCTGGAGGCGGCGCGGCAGGTCCATGACGCGCAGGAATCGCGTCTCGCGGCGCAGCTCGGTGCCCGGAATCGCGAGCGCCTGCTCACGCTCCTGAGTCGACTGGCGGAAATGAGCTGAAGAAGGGGCACGATGCTCGACCTGTATTACTGGCCGACCGGCAACGGCAAAAAGATCACGATCATGCTCGAGGAATGTGCGGTGCCGTACCGCGTCATTCCGGTGAACATCAACAAGGGCGATCAGCACACGCCCGAGTACGAGGCGATCAACCCGAACCGCAAGATGCCGTCGATCGTCGACCACGACGCCGAAGGCGGGCCGCTGGTGATCTTCGAATCCGGGGCGATCCTGCAGTATCTCGGCGAGAAGACCGGGCGCTTGCTGCCGAAAGACACGCGGGGCAAGTACGGCGTTCTGCAGTGGGTGTACTGGCAGGTGGGCGGACTGGGTCCGACCGCCGGCCAGGCACATCACTTCCTGCGCTACTCGCCCCAGAAGATCGAGTATGCGATGCACCGCTTCAAGACCGAAGTCACCCGGCTGTACGAGGTGCTGGAGCGCCAACTCGCCGTGCGCGAATACCTGGCCGGTGAATACTCGATCGCGGACATCGCCTCCTGGCCCTGGGTCGCGCGCTGGGAATGGCAGGGGCAGAACCTCGACGACTTCCCGGGGATCAAGCGCTGGTTCCAGACGATCGAAGCCCGACCCGCCGTCCAGCGCGCGCTCAAGGTCGGCGCCGACTGGGCCGATTTCAACCGGCAGATGTCGGACGAAGATAAGAAGCGCCTCTTCAACCTGCGGGATCAGGACTTTGGCGAGGCGTCGTCTGCCTAGCGTCGCAGCCTCAGCACGGAGTCCGCAGGACCGGAGTCGCAAGGGCTCATGACCGGTCGCAACGACACCATCGAGGCTGCCGTCCCCTACGCGGGCCCGATGGCGGTCCGGCCGCGCTTCTACGCCAACGACCATTCGCGCGACGTGCTCACGATCGAGCCGCTCCTGGCGAGCGTGGTAAACGCGCGTAACGTCCATCCCGCGCCTGCGCTTGAGCGCGAGGGGTTCGAGCTCGTCTGCCACCGCAGTGCGATCGCTGACTTCCGCGATCCCGCAGGGGGCGAGCGGCACATCGGCGAGATCCAGCAGCTGCTGCTCGAGGTCAGCGGAGCCGAGGCGGTGGCCGTCACGCCGCGGGGGGTGCTGCGCTTTTCCGAGCGCTCGGCGGACAGCGGGCGACTCGACAACTCGCGACCGGCGCGCTTCGTGCACGTCGATGTCAGCGACGCCACGGCCGCGGTGTTTGCTGCTCAGGCCAATCCGTACCCGGACCGCCGCGTGCGGCGCTTCTGCCAGTACAACGTGTGGCGGGCGCTCTCTCCGCCGCCGCAGGATGCGCCGCTGGCGCTCTGCGACGCACGCTCGGTCGAGCCCGCAGACCGTGTCCCCGCCGACGCCATCTTCGACGTGCGAGATGGCCCCGAGTGGTCCTTCGAGGCCCTGGTGGTGCGCGGCAACCCGCGGCACCGCTGGTTCTATTTCCGGGACATGAACCGCGACGAGGTCGTGGTGTTCAAGACCAACGATTCCGACCCCTCGCGGTCGCACTGCGTGCCCCACGTGGCGGTCGACGACGCGAGCTGCCCTCCCGATGCACCGCCTCGCATGAGCATCGAGATGCGCGGCACCGCCTACTGGTACGCCTGAGGTCCAGGCGCGAGGGATTGGCCCGCCGGCGACGCTGCATCCGCCGCCCGACGCGTCACCGTGCGACCAGCCGCCCCTCGCGCCAGTCGTAACCGTCGGGCGGCCCATATACTTGCCAGTACTCTGGTAGGTTCATTCGATTGGCCAGCGCGAGGAATCGCGAGTCCTCGCGGAAGGCGGCCAGCTCCGCGAACCACAGGAAGCCCCAGGCGGTGCCGATCGTGCCGGAGCGCGCGAAATCGTCGAGCGAGAGGCTCAGTATCGCGTAGGCCTGGTCGAGGGCGCCGAGCGTCGCATACCAGACCAAGAGACGCCGCCTCATGAAGTTACTGATTCGGTCCATGCCCACTGCGTCGCGGAGATGATCAAGCACGTTGATCGCATCCGCCCGGCGGCTCGGGTCGGACATCGCCGAATAGATCTGTTCCACCGTTTCGATTCCGCGCGCCGACCTCACCTCGATCGGCAGAGCATCTGTAATCAGTCGCGCAGCCTGTTCGTACCGGCCCGCGCGGACGGCGAGCCGCGCGAACAAGTCAGGCATCGGAGGCGCAGTGATCGGGACGCCCAGGGCTATCGCCGCATCGGCATGTGTGCGAGCGTCTGCGGCAAGGCCAGCGACGTCGTATGCCACCGCGAGACTGATATGGCCCGCCGCCCACGCCGGCGCGAGGCGATGGGCCTCGAGCGCCGTCGATAGAGAATGTCGCACGTGTCCCACGGTGCCGAGCAGATGCAGGCCGTAGGAATTCTGCGTCCATGGATCGGCGTCGTCGATCGCCAGCGCCTTCTGAAAACTCTCCTCAGCCTGCAACCATCGGGAACGCGCGGCATGGATCACGCCGAGCGCCGCGTGGGTGGTCCCGCTGTCCGGGGCCGCTGCCACCGCCTGCAGCGCTTCGCGCTCGGCATCGTCGATCGAGCCTGGCAGCTGGACGTCATTGAACAGCGCGAGGGCGCGCGTGCTGACGACGGCCAGACGTGCCTGCGCAAACCCCGGATCACGCGCGATCGCCTGCTGCAGCTTGTCGAATCCCGAACGCAGTCCCACACCGAGGCCCGGGATCTCCTGCATGGCCTGTAAGTAGAGCTGATAGGCCTCCAGGTTCCGCGTCGGCGGACCCCTCAAGCGGCCGACGGTGGCTGCCCCCTGCTGCGTGACGTTGAGCGTCTGGACGATGATGGCGGTTGCGAGCTCGTCCTGCAGCGCGAAGAGGTCCTCGAAGCGACGGTCGTAGTTTTGTGACCAGAGGTGAAATCCCGTCTCGCCATCGATGAGCTGCGCCGTGACGCGAATTCGCTCGCCGGCACTGCGGACGCTGCCTTCGAGCACGGTGCCGACCTGGAGCTCTCGGGCGATCTGCCGCGCGTCGGTGTTGCGGTTCTTGTAGGCGAACGACGAGGTGCGCGCGGCCACGGTCAGGCCGGCAACATGGACGAGCACGTTAATCAACTCCTCAGCCAGTCCGTCGCCGAAGTATTCCTTGCCGGCGTCGCCCGTCAGGTTGGTGAACGGCAGCACCGCGATCGAGGTGCGCGCCGGGGACCGGGCTACAGCGGCAGTAGGGGCGTCATGCTGTCGTGCAATCGTGGCGCCGAGCGCTCGCAGCAACTCCTGCGCTGCTGGGCTCTTCGCGTCCTCGCCCCAGCGATCGAGGTCGGTTGTGTGCACCGCGCGGAAGTCGAGCGGCAGGCTTGCGCCATCGAACCGTGCGGGCACGAGCTTGCCGCGATCGGCCGCCTCGCGGGCCTCACCGCGCACCCAGCGTGACGTCACGGAGGTAGGCGTCCAGACCACGACGACGGCGGCTGCGCTCTCGAGCTCGGCGACGATCCGCTGATCGAACTCCTGGCCGGGCTCGATCGACGGGTCCCACCACACCGACCAACCCTCGGCCTCGATGGCCGCGACCAGCGGGGCGACGCGAGCCTTGTCGCTGCGGGCATAGGAGACAAAGACGTCAGCCATGTCGCGTTGATCCTCTACGAGCGACTGGCCTGCAGCGCATCAGCGTGCGACCAGCTGCCCGTCGCGCCAGTCGTAACCGTCCGGTGGTCCGCGGCGCTCCCAGTAGTCGGGCAGGCGCATGCGTGCGGCGAGCGCCTTGAAGCGCGCGTCCGCACGAAATCCCGCCAGCTCGGGCGCCCAGAGCGTCCCCCATGCCACTCCGACCGTGCCCGCCGCCGCGTAATCGTCGAGCATGCCGTTCATGACCTCGAAGGTCTGGTCGTATGCTCTCAACATCGCATACCAGACGAGCAGGCCAGCACGCGGATGACACGGCGGCGGCGCAGCTCGCCCACGAATTGACTGAACGCGGTCACGTTGCGGGTTTGGTTGGTCGGCCCCTGCGCCCTACGACCGTACGCACCGATCATGGCGATTGGCGGCGCCGGCTGCAATGGTCGGCACAGGCCCTGCGTGCGGGTCCTCTACGCCCGCCGTGGCGTGTACGGGCACGTGGCTTGCACGTCGCGGCAGCCTGCATCACAGTGCCGACGGCATCAAACGCGAGGTATCTGCCATGCCGGAGCGAGCCAGCGGGGAGTTCTGGGCGGAGCTGAAACCGATCGCCAACGTCTTCAAGCCGGATGCGTTGCCGGAGTCTTACATCGCCAACGCGCCAACCGACGACGACCGGTACTACGTGCCGATCACGGACACGGTGTCGTCGCGGCCGCTGTGGATCTCGCCGCAGCGCAACCAGTGGTGCGACATCCTGATGGCGAAGGGGGCCGGGCTGGTCAACCGTCACTATCACCCGCACGAGGTCTTCGCCTACACGATCTCCGGCAAGTGGGGTTACCTCGAACACGACTGGACCGCAACCGCCGGCGATTTCGTCTACGAGACGCCCGGTGAAGGCCACACGCTGGTCGCCTACAGGCACGAGGACCCGATGCGCGTGTTTTTCAACGTCAAGGGGCCCCTGATCTGGCTCGACGAGGAGGGCAGGTCGATCGGGCACTTCGACGTGCACGACTACATCGCGATGTCGAAGGCGCATTACGAGAAAGTCGGGCTGGGCGCCGGCTATATCGAGAAGCTCTTTCGCTAAAACCACGGCGCTGCCGCGCGATTGCCGCCGATCCGACATCCGTCCGGGCCGACCAATGCCGATCACCCATCTCGAGCATTTCCTGGTACTCACCGACGACATCGAGGCCACGCGCGATTTCTACCGCGACGTGCTGGGCCTTACGGTCGGGCCGCGCCCGCCGCTCGCCTTCGCGGGGTACTGGCTCTACGCCGGCGGCATGCCCTGTGTGCATATCGCCGAGCGCGCGAGCTACACGAGTTCGTCCGCACCGGCCGGCATCCCGGTGTCGCCGCGTACGGCGGGCACGGGTCCGTTCGACCACGCAGCGTTCATCGCCAGGGACTTCGACGAGATCGCAGGCCGGCTCGCGCGGCACGGCGTGCGCGCGCACCTGAACGTCGTGCCGGGTAACGGCCTGCGTCAGCTCTTCCTGCTCGATCCGAACGGCGTGAAGATCGAGATCAACATCCCGGCCGAGCCGTCTGCAGGTCGACCAGGAGCTTGAGCGCCTCCTGACGTTTCAGCCGCTCGAACCCGTCCTCGATCAGGCGGTCGAAGGGCAGCGTCGACACCCAGCCGTCCATCGGGAACGTGCCCGCGGCCATCGCGTCGATCACCGCCGGGAAGTCGTTGCATGAGAGGGCCACCCCGGTCAGCCGCACCTCGGGCATCAGCACGTCGAACGGGGAGAGCTCGATCGGCTTCTCGTGGATCGCCACCACGACGAAGTTGCCGTCGATCGCTGTGCCGTGCATCCCGGCCTGGATCACGGCCGGAACGCCCGCGGCATCGACCGAGGCGTCGGCACCGCGCCCGCCCGTCAGGTCGCGGATCGCCGTCACTATGTCGGCCTCGAGCGGATCGAGCACCACCGGCGCGCCGAGCGCACGCATCACCTGGCGGCGCAGCGGCGAGGGGTCGCTCACGATCACGCGCACGCCCCGTGCGCGCAGCACCAGGAAGACCCCGATGCCGATCGGGCCGGCGCCGTGCAGCGCGACTGTCTGACCGGCCTCGACACGGCAGCGACGTGCAGTCGCCCAGGCGATCGCCATCGGCTCGATGAGCGCACCCTGCTGTGGCGTCATCGCCGGTGGCAAACGGTGCGCCATCTTCCGGCGCACGACGGTGTATTCGGCGAGTCCGCCGCCGGCGCGGTTGTAGCCGTGGAACGCGAGCAGCGGGCAGTGATTGTAATGGCCTGAAGCGCAATTGAGACAACGGCCGCAGGTCTCGACGGGCTCGACGGCGACGCGGTCACCGATCTCGAGATCCTCGACGCCGTCGCCGAGCCCGACTACGGAGCCGCACAGCTCGTGGCCGAAGATCACAGGGTTCTTCACGCCCGTGAGCGGGTGCGGCTCGGTCCGTGTGGTCATCGGACCGGCGTAGTACTCGTGCAGGTCGCTGCCGCAGATCCCGTTGTAGTGGACGCGCAGCTTTACGTCGCCGGGTCCGGGAACAGGCTCGGCTACGTCCTCGAGCCTGAGGTCGCAGCGACCGTGAAAGACTGCGGCGCGCATCCGCTCACGCGCCGAACTGGGCCCGCGTCGTCCGGTAAGCTCGCTGAACGACGTCAGGGAGCGGCAGCCGGCGATGCGCGGCGTTCAGCACTTCGATCCCCCAGGGCCCTGGATAGCCCGCACCCACCATCCGCTCGACGAAGCCGCGCACGTCGAACTCGCCCTCGCCGCAGAACTGACGATGACCGATTGTCTCCTCGTGCAGGGTCATGCCGGCCGGCGTCTTCAAGTACCCGTCGTTGAGCTCGATGCTGGTCAGAAAGCGCGGCGGGATCGCGGCGACGCGCTCGTACGGGACGCCGAGCTTGACGACGTGCCAGAGGTCGATGCAGATGCCGCCGTTCGGTTGATTCGCGCCTTCGACCATCGCGAGCGCGTCCTCGAGCGAGTGGATCACCGAGAATGGCATCATCTCGAAGCAGATGCGCGTGCCGTGTCCGGCGGCGTCGCGACACAGCTGCTCGAAGGCGTCGATGAGCTGCGGCATCGCGACCGGCGAGTCGAAGAAGTCGCCGACCTTGACGTGGCGCGCGCCCAGCTCTCCGGCCGCCTCGAGCATTATTCGGCGCAGCACGTCCGACGCCGTCCGACGCTCGCCGGGCGGCAGGAACCAGTCGGTCAGGAACTCGAGCTCGAGGTGGCGGATGCCGTTGTCGGCGAGGATTCGCCGCATCTCGGCGAGACTGTGCCGCTCCTTGAGGTGCACGAGGTCGGCGTGCCAGATCCCGAGACCCGTGAAACCCGCCTTCGATGCGGCCTCGGCGCGCTCGCGCAGGCCGAACGGGCTCCACTCGTGGTCGGTGTGTGGCTCGGCGCCGCCGCAGATCGTCCAGTAGGAGGCAAGCAGTTCGGGCGCGCTCATCGTGAGACTCCTTTCGCAACATAGCCGTAACGCAGGTTGCTGCGCGCGGCGCCGTTCGACACGACCTGGGTCGGAATCGGCGAGTGCATTCGGGCGGCCTCGGCGGGTCGGGTCTGCTTCAGGTCGTCGTCGCTCAGGTAGCGCATTGAACGGCTTCGGTTTACCGGAACGTATCTAGCGCCCGCGTGCAAAGGAGCTACTCGACTCTGACGGAAGGAAACGTCGATGCCAAGTGCAATTCACGGCTGGGGAAAATGGCTCCGAGCCATTTTCCCCTTCAGGCAGCGCGGTCGCCGAGATACAGCGCGAGCAGCTCGTCGACGCCGCTGACCGACAGATGCGGCCGGCAGTCGGCAAGAAGCTCGTCCGCTGGTCCGGCGGAGTCCACCAGCACCGCGAGCGCGCCGCCGCGATGTGCCATCCTCACTTCGAGGGTCGCGTCGTCGCCCACGACCGCCAGGTCCTCGAGCGGCACTGCCAGCGGCCGTGCCGCGCAGCGCAATGCATGCATCGAGGGCTTGCCGACGATCGCGGGCCGGCGGCCCGTCAGGCTCGAGATCATGGCGGAGATCGCGCGCGAGGTCCCCATGACGCGGCCCTCGGCCGTCGCGAAGAACAGCGACTGCGACGCGCTGTAGAGCTTCGCCCCGTTCCACACTGCATGGCACGCGGCTTCGAGTGCGTCCATGTTGAATTCGCGGTACCAGCCGACGAGCACCGCATCCGCTTGCGGACGACCTTCGGGCGCGACCGGCTCGATGCCGGCGTTTGCGAGCGGCACGGCGAGCCCGTCTCCCCCCAGCACCACGACGCGCCGGTAGCCGCGTTGCAGGAACAGGCGCGCGGCGCTGCTCGCAGGCGTCACGACCCCGTTATCGCTCACCGGAAAGCCGAGCTGGCGCAGGATGTCGACGTACTTGCCGGGCGGACGCGTCGTGCCGTTGGTCAGCATCACGAACGGGATGCCGCGCTGCTCGAGCAGGCGCGTCAGCTCGAGAGCGCCGGGGAGCGGCGCGAGTCCCTGGTTGCGACGGTCGCCGAGCACCAGAGTGCCGTCCATGTCGAAGACGAAGCCTCGGGCGGCTCGCAGCCGCGAAACTGCCTCGGAACTGCCGTCAGCCATGCGTGGCAGTTTCCGCAGCGCGGCCGCGCAACGTGAGCCGCAGCCCGGGCTTGTCGAGCACCAGCTCCCGCGCGGCCGGGCGTTTGCCGAGCTCCCGCAGCAGCTTCATGAGCGTGCGCGCGTGCGGGTTATAGCGACGCGGCGCGGGCCCCGCGGCGATCATGGCGTCGACCTGCCCGGCGGGCATCACCGCGCGCAGCAGCAGCTCCTCGTCCGGGACGCCGGCGCCGAACCGGCGACGCAACTCGGACGGCGGCAACGGCGGGGGTTCGTTGGCGAGCTCGCGCGCGCGCGGTTTCGCGAGGATGCGATCGAGGACGTCCTGATCGACCGGGCCGGTGGGCCGGCCGAAGCGCCCGAGGACATAGCGAATGACCTGATCGGAGACGTTGCCGTAGCGTTCCGCTCCGATCACGTTGAAGAGTGCCTGCGTGCAGACGATCTGCGGGAAAGGCGTGACCATGATCGGCTGGCCGAGCTCCCGACGCACGCGGATCGACTCCTCGACGACGGCGTCGAAGCGGTCCTCGAGTCCGATCTCCTGCAAATGACGCCGCGTCGTGGTCATGACGCCGCCGGCGACCTGGTGGCGCAGAAACGCCGCATCGAACTCCTGCGGCGTGCCCACCGGCAGCCCCTCCGCCTCGGCGAGCGCGCGGAAGTACTCGCTCGCGACGGCGAGCAGGCGGTCGTCGATATCGACGCGGTGCCCGAGCTCGCGCAGGTTCCCGACCACGCGCTCGGCATTGGGCAACGAGCTGCCGTTCGACAGCGGACCGATGGCCACCTGCACGGCACGGACCCCCAGCTCGGCGGCAGTCAGGCAGGTGAGCGGGGCAAGTCCGATCGTGCAATGCGAGTGAAACTCCAACGGCTTGCCGCGCAGTGCCGTGACGATCGCAGGGACCAGCGTGCGCGCCCGCTCGAGCGTCAGGATTCCCGCCGGGTCCTTGATGTAAACGCGGTCGACGTCCGCCGCGCCGGCGAGCCGGCTCGCAAGGCCCGAGTAAAAGGCATCGTCGTGCACCGGGCTCACGGTGTAAGTGAGCGCGGCGATCACTTCCGTGGCGCCGGACTTGCGGACCATCTGCGCCGAGCGGAGCAGCGCCTGCATGTCGTGCATCGGGTCGAGCACGACGAACCGGGAGATGCCGCGCTCGACCAGCCGGTCGTAGGCGAGTTGCATGAACTCCGGGTGCGCGACTTCCCACGAGATGAAACGAAAACCAGTGCCGATGAACTGCAGGTGCGTGCGTGGCATGAGCGCGCGCGTGAGACCGATCAGCTCCCACGGGTTCTCCCGATGCACGCGCACGCTGATCCCCATGTGCGTGCTCGAGGTGTAATCGAGCGCTCGGAAGCCGATTCGGTCCAGCACCGGGGCGATCTCGAGCGTCTGCGCGGTGTTGAGCCCGGTGGCGCTCCACAGACACTGGTTGCCGTCGCGCAGTGAGACGTCGACGAGCTCGATGTCAGCCATGGGCACGCCTCCTCTCCACCCGTGCGAGCACCGTGGGCAGCCAGGCCGTGTCCACGCCGCCCGCGGCGAACGCCGGCTCCTCGACGATCGCCCGATGCAGGCCGATGTTGGTGGCGGGTCCGGTGATCGACAGGCGACCAAGGGCCGCGCGCAGCCGCCCGAGCGCCTCGCCGCGGTCGCAGCCGTGCACGATCAGCTTGGCGAGGAGCGAGTCGTAGAAGGGCGGAACGCGGGTGCCGGACTGCACGTGCGTGTCGACGCGCACGCCGGGACCGGCCGGAAAAACCGCTTCGTCCACCATGCCGGGACTCGGGCGGAAATCGTCGAGCCAGTCCTCGGCGTTGACGCGGCACTCGATCGCATGGCCGGCGAGTGCCGCATCGCCGCGCGCGATGGACAGCGGCGCGCCCTCGGCGATCGCGATCTGCTCGGCGACGAGATCGAAGCCCGTGACCGCCTCGGTGACCGGATGCTCGACCTGCAGCCGCGCGTTCATCTCGATGAAATAGAACTCCTGTCGTTCACAGTCGACCAGGAACTCGACCGTGCCCGCACCACGGTAGGCGAGTGTCGTGCCGTAGCGTACCGCGGCCGCGTGCATCGCCGCGCGCAGCGTACGCGCCAGGCCGGGGGCGGGCGCCTCCTCGACGAGCTTCTGGTTGCGACGCTGGATGGAGCAGTCGCGATCGCCGAGATGGGCGACCCGCGATCCGTCGCCGAGCAGCTGCACCTCGACGTGACGCGCGGTACGAACGAATCGCTCCAGGTAAACGCGCGGATCGCCGAAGGCGGCGCGCGCTTCGGCCACCGCAAGGGTGAGCTGCGGTTCGAGCTGCGCGGCCTCGGCCACCAGCCGCATGCCGCGCCCGCCGCCGCCCGCGACCGCCTTGATGATGAGCGGAAAGCCGAGGCTCGATGCGAGCGCGCGCGCTCCGGCAAGCTCATGCACGGCGCCCCCCGGCAGCACCGGCAGCCTCGCGGCTGCGGCCCGGGTGCGCGCCTCGAGCTTGTCACCGACCGCCTCGAGCTGCGTGGCGGTGGGCCCGATGAAGACGACTCCTGCAGCCTCGCAGGCGCGCGCAAGCCGCGGGCTTTCGGACAGGAAGCCGTAGCCCGGATGGACCGCGTCCGCGCCTGCGGCGAGTGCGGCGCGGACGATGCCGTCCGCGTTCAGGTAGCTGGCTGCGGAGGCGGCGCCACCGATGCAAACCGTGTGGCCCGCGAGCCGCGCGGCGGTCGAGTCGAGATCCGCCTCCGATGCGGCCAGCACTGTCTCGATGCCGAGACGCTCGCAGCTCGCGAGAATGCGTACCGCGATCTCACCGCGGTTGGCAATGAGTATCCGCCGCAGGATCATGACGGCGAGGGGCGAATGCGCATCAGGGGGGTGCCCTGCTCGGCCGGTTCGGCATCGTGGACGCAAATGGCGAGTACCTCGCCCGCGATACCGGCCGGCACGGGGTTCATGAGTTTCATCGATTCGATGATGCCGACGACGGTCTCGATCTCGACGCGGCTGCCGACCTCCACGAACGGCGGCGCGCCCGGCTGCGGCGCGCGGTAGAACGTTCCGGGGAGCGGCGCGCGTACCGTCACGCCCTCGGCTTCGGCGGGCGGTGCGGCGTCGCCCGGCGTGCCGGCGGCTTCCGCCGCGGTCGGCGCGGCGAGCTTCGGCGGCGACGCGACCGATTGTTCCCGGGTCCAGCCGCCGCCCGCGCGCCGCAGCAGCAGGCGGAAGTCGGCCGTCTCGATCTGCAGCTCGTCGTAGGCCGTGGCATCCAGGAGCCGGACGATCTCCTGCACATCCTCGTTGGTCAGCTTCATCTGGACGTCGTCAGCCTGCTCACGACACACCGTTTCGCGGGGGCGTGCCCCGTCTCGCCGCATTATCAAGGGCTCGCAATGCCTTGCGCCAGCGGCCGGCACACCACCACCCGCGACGGCCGCCGTCCTATACTCGGGCACGCACCAAAGGGGGGCAAGAACGTGGCTGGATCGAGTCCCGCCCGGATTCTCGAGACCGGGTTCGCCTTCTGGTCGTCGAAGACGCTGCTATCGGCCGTCGAGCTCGGCCTCTTCACGACATTGGGTAATCGCTCGATGACGGGCGAGGAGCTGCGAAGCGCGCTCGGACTGCACCCGCGCGCGAATCCCGACTTCTTCGATGCGCTGGTCGCGCTGCACTTTCTCGAGCGCGACGATGATGGCGCCGGCGCGAAGTACCGCAACACGGCCGAGACCGGCGCATTTCTCGATCGCGCGAGCCCGCGCTACGTCGGCGGCATCCTCGAGATGGCGAATGCGCGGCTCTATCCGTTCTGGGCCGATCTCACGGAAGCGCTGCGCACCGGACGACCGCAGAACGAGCTCAAGCGCTCCGGGACGTCGATGTTCGCCGAGCTGTACAAGGAGCCGAAGCGGCTCGAGCAGTTCATGGATGCGATGAGCGGCATCTCTGCCGGCAACTTCCAGATGCTCGCCGAGAAGTTCGACTTTTCCCGCTATGGGAGCCTGTGCGACGTCGGCGGCGCCGCGGGCGTGCTGACGATGATGGTGGCGCAGCGACATCCGGAGATACGTCTCATGACCGCCGACCTGCCGGTCGCCACCGCGATCGCGGAGCGGCGCATCGCGGCCGCAGGGCTCGCCGACCGCATCAGGGCGGTGCCGCTCGACTTTCTCACGCAGCCGCTGCCAAAGGCCGACGTGATCACGATGGGGATGATCCTCCACGACTGGAACCTGGAGACGAAGCTGCACCTGGTGCGCGCCGCGCACGCGGCGCTGCCGCCAGGCGGCGCGTTCATCGTCATCGAGAATCTGATCGACGACGCGCGACGCGAGAACGCCTTCGGGTTGTTGATGTCGCTCAACATGCTGATCGAGTTTGGCGACGCCTTCGACTTCACGGCGGCGGATTTCTTCGGCTGGTGCAGGGAGGTCGGATTCACCCGGACCGAGCGGATCCCGCTGGTCGGCCCGGCGAGCGCCGGCATCGTTTACAAGTAGAGCGCGGAGTCGGCAGATGCTCATCACGAATTCCTCGAAGGGCGGGCGATGCGTCTCTGACCTCTGGCGGGCGCCACGCTACGCACTGCTCGTGCTCGCGGGCTGCACGATCCTGCTCCCCGGTGCGCGCGCCGCCGGAGAGCTGCAAGAAGCGCAGTCCTGCCGTGTCGTGCGCCTGTCGGACATCGGCTGGACCGCCGAAAGCGTCGCGACAGCCGTGTTCGCGAAGCTGCTGACCGACCTCGGGTATCAGCCACAGGTGACGGTGCTGTCGGTTCCGGTCACGTTCGAGGCGATGCGCAACGGCGACATCGACATTTTCCTCGGCAACTGGCTGCCTGCTCAGGGACCGCTGCTGCAACCGTTCCTCGACGACGCTTCCGTCGAGCTCTTGCGCAACAACCTCGAGGGCGCGAAATACACGCTGGGCGTGCCGGACTATCTCTACGACGCCGGGCTCCACGATTTTGCCGACATCCATCGCTTCCGGAAGGAGCTCGGCGCTTCGATCTACGGCATCGAGCCCGGCAACGACGGCAATCTGCACGTGATCGAGATGATAGAGAAGAACGAGTTCGAGCTCGGCGGATTCAAGCTGGTCGAATCGAGTGAGCAGGGCATGCTCGCCGAAGTGGAGCGCGCGGTTGACGACAAGCGACCGATCGTGTTCCTGGCGTGGGCGCCGCACCCCATGAACACCCGCTTCAGCATCCGTTACCTGACGGGTGGCGACGCGAGTTTCGGTCCGGACTTCGGCGCCGCAACGGTGAACACCCTCACGCGTGCGGGGTATTCCACCGAGTGTCCCAACGTCGGTCGCCTGCTGGCGAACTTCGAGCTTACCGTCGATCTCGAAAACGAGTGGATGGACGCGGTGCTGAATCGCAAGGTCGACACTCTCGACGTCGCGCGCCGCTGGGTCGAGTCGCGCCCCGAGCTCATGATGCGCTGGCTCGTCGACGTCCGCTCTTTCGACGGCGAGCCGGCGGTCGCGAAATTCGAGTCGCCAGGACGTGCTCAGGCCGCCGCGTCGGCCTTCGAGGCCTGGATCACGTCGCGCAAGATTCCGGTCGGCGATGCGACCACGCGGGCGGTCGACTACACGAAACGGCACGCGAAGGGTTTCTTCGACGGCGTGTCTGCGTTCGTCAGGGTCAGCACGAATGCCGTCGGCTACGTGTTGAACGCGTTGCCCGCCCCCGTGCTGATCGGTGGCTTGGGGCTGCTCGCGTGGCTGCTGCGACGCTCAGTAGGTCTCGCGGTGTTCGTGGTGCTCTCGCTGCTCTTCATCATGAACCAGGGCTACTGGGCCGCAACGATCGAGACGCTCACGCTCGTGCTCGTCGCGGCGCTGGTCGCGACCGTCATCGGCGTGCCGATCGGCATCGCGGCGGCCAGAAGGCCACGCCTGCAGGCCGGGCTGCGGCCGGTGCTCGACCTGATGCAGACGCTGCCGACGTTCGTGTACCTGACGCCGACTCTCGTGCTGTTCGGGCTCGGTGTCGTGCCGGGTCTGATCTCCACCGTCATCTTCGCGTTGCCGGCGCCGATCCGGCTGACGCAGGTCGGCATTTCGTCGGTGCCAAAGCCATTGCTCGAGGCCGGCCAGGCATTCGGCGCGACGCCGCTGCAGCTACTGCTGAAAGTCGAGCTGCCGAGCGCCGCGCCGATGATCCTCGCCGGGATCACGCAGTGCATCATGCTGAGCCTGTCGATGGTCGTGATCGCGGCGCTGGTCGGCGCCGGGGGACTCGGCGTACCCGTCGTGCGAGCCCTCAATACGGTGCAGGTGGGAATGGGGTTCGAGGCCGGCATCGCGATCGTGCTGGTGGCCATCATCCTCGATCGCATGAGCCGTCCGGCCGAATCTCAGGGTGCGCAATGACCGCCGCCCTGGCATTCGAGAACGTCGACATCCTGTTCACGGGGCTCCGCGGCCGCAAACGCGAGGCGGCGATGAAGGCGGCGCTCGCGTCGCTGGACCAGGGCCGCAGCCGCGCGGAGATCCAGGCGGCCACCGGTGTCGTGGTCGGCGTGGCCGGCGCGAGCCTCGCCATCGAGCAGGGCGAGATCTCGGTGCTGATGGGACTCTCGGGGTCCGGCAAGTCGACGCTGCTGCGCGCTGCAAATGGACTGAACCGCGTCACGCGGGGTCGTGTGCTCGTGACCGACGGCGACCGGCCAGTCGATGTCGCGCACTGCGACGCCGCGACGCTGCGCCGGCTCCGGCGCGGTCGAATCGCGATGATCTTCCAGCAGTTCGGCCTGCTGCCGTGGCGCACGGTGCGCGAGAACGTGGGCCTCGGCCTCGAGCTGCGCGGCGAGCCGGACGCCGAGCGGCGTCGCATCGTCGACGAGAAGCTCGAGCTCGTCGGGTTGTCGCAGTGGGCCGATCGCTACGGACAGGAGCTGTCCGGCGGCATGCAGCAGCGTGTCGGTCTCGCGCGCGCGTTCGCGACCGATGCGGAAATCCTGCTGATGGACGAGCCGTTCTCGGCGCTCGATCCGTTGATCCGCAGCAAGCTTCAGGACGAGCTGCGCTCGCTGCAGCAGCGTGTGCGCAAGTCGATCCTGTTCGTGACGCACGACCTCGACGAGGCTCTGCGTCTCGGCGACCGGATCTCGGTTCTCGAGGGCGGCCGAATCATGCAGAGCGGCACCCCTGCCGACATCATGCTCCGTCCGGCGAATTCGTACGTCGCCGAGTTCGTGCAGCACGTGAACCCGCTGTCGGTGCTGAACGGCACCGTCGTAATGCGTCCGTGGCGGGACCTGGAGCTGCACGAGGGTCGCCGCTGGCTCGACCCGGCGCGACAGTACGCGCTGCTGTGCGACGATCAGGATCGCCCCATCGCCGCACAGTTCGACGGCCGGACGCTGAGCCTTTGCGGCCCGGACGGCCCGACGCGCCAGGGTCTCGTCGTGGCGGATGCGCGTGCGCCCCTGCGCGAGCTGATCGCATGGTTGCAGGAGACCGGCCATCCGGTCCTGCTGACCGATGCCGAGGGAATCTGCGGCGTGTGCGGGCCGAACGAGGTCATTCGCGCGCTGGCGGTGGCGAAGTCGGCGCGGGGCAGTGCTGCACCGACATGAGGGGGCGCACGAGGCTTGAACCGGCGCAGCATCGTCCGGGATGATGCGCTCAACCAGAGGGTGCGCGGGCACCTGAAAACAACCGAAGAGTTTGGGGAGGACACATGCCGAAGCGAGAATCCGGGCTCGATTCCTGTCTGTTTCGGTTCACCTGCGCCGCGCTCGCACTGGCTCCGGTGCTCGCCGATGCCCAGCAGCCGGTGGCATCCGACCAGCGGACCCTGGAGGAGGTGGTCGTGACGGCAAACCGGCGCGAAGAACGCCTGCAGGACGTCGGAATTTCGGTCACCGCGCTCGGCTCGGACTCGCTCGGCAACCTGAACATCACGACGGCGACCGACATCATCCGCGCCGTGCCCAGCCTCAAGATGAACGCGTATTCGTCCTCCCAGGTGGTCTTCAACATCCGCGGGGTGGCGCAGAACAGCTACGGCGACGAGCAGGAGCCGCCGGTCGCCGTCTACCAGGATGACAGCTACTCGAGTTCGATCAACCTCGCGAGCTTCCCGGTGTTCGACCTCGAGCGTGTCGAGGCGCTGCGCGGCCCGCAGGGCACGCTGTTCGGCCGCAACGCGACGGGCGGCGCGATCCAGTTCATCTCCAGGAAGCCGACCGAGGAGTTCGAGGGCTACGCCGCGGCGACCTTCGGCCGCTTCAACCAACAGATCTTCGAAGGTGCCCTGTCCGGCCCGTTCTCCGACAATTGGCAGGGACGCATCGCCTTCATCAGCAACCAGGACGACGGCTACATCAAGGAGCTCTTTCCCGGGCAGGAGGATCGCGCCGCCAACGATCACTATGCTCTGCGCGGGCGGATTGCCTGGCAGCCGACGGACGGCACGGACGTCAACCTCATCCTGCGCTACCTGCGTGCGGACAAGGAGCGGCAGGCGGGCCTCTATTCGCACGAGCCCGCTTGTCCCAACGCGAACAGGCAGGGCGAGTTCACGCCAGCCGACTTCGCCTGCCCCTTCTGGGGAACGCCTCCCGGCGCCGCCGGCACGGGCTATCAGAACCCGGCAATCATCCCGAGCCGCGGCGGCGATCCCTGGGCGACGGACGAGTCCTCGCTCTCGTACGTCGACCGTACCATCCGCGCGGCGACGTTGCGCATCGATTCCCGCATCGGCGCGCTCGACTTCGTCTCGATCACGGATTACCAGAACGCCGACAAGTTCTACATCGAGGGCGGGGACGCTTCGCCGGTCCTGGGCGTGGTCTTCTACCAGGGAAGCGACATCGAGCAGTACTCGGAGGAGCTGCGGCTGTCGGGTGACTTCGGGTCGAACCACCTCGTCGGCGGCGTGTACTTCATGAACGTCGAAGGTGACTACACCGGGCAGTTTGCCGATCCGTTCTACGAGGACGTGTTCGGGCCCGGTTTCGCCTACATTCCGGTCATCACGGCGTCACAGGAGACGACTTCGTTCGCCGCCTTCCTGCAGAACGAATGGAAGGCGACGGACAAGCTGAGCCTCATCGCAGGTCTGCGTTACTGGCACGACGACCGTGAGGGCGCGTATTACGGCGACGAGCCGAGCAACGGCATCCACATCGCTTTCGACAAGACACAGGTGGTCGGTGAGTCCTTCGGCGTGCCGTTCGACGAGTCGGTCGTGCCGATCACGCTGACGCCCGACGACGCGGATGCGAGCTTCGACGACATCACCGCCCGCCTGGAGCTGGACTATCGCGTCAACGACGACCTGATGGTGTTCGCGAGCTACAACCGCGGCAGCAAGAGCGGCGGGTTCTCGTTCTCGACCGGCACGCCGTTCGCCGACGCGCCGGATTTCGGGATCCCGCTTGGCACGGACGCGCAGTTCCTGAACGGCATTCCCTTCGATCCTGAGGTGCTGAACGCCTTCGAGATCGGCTTCAAGTCGACGATCGCCGGCACGACCACCTTCAACGCGAGCGCCTTCTACTACGACTACGAGGACTACCAGGCCTTCGTGCAGCTCGGCGTCAACCAGACCGTCATCAACCTTCCTGCTACGGCCTATGGCCTGGAGGCGGAGATCGACTCCCATCCCGTCGACGGCCTCACGCTCCAGCTCGGCGTCTCGGCGCAGAGCTCGAACGTAGAGGACATCATCCTGCCGGACACCGTGACGGAAGTGGAGCACGACCTGCCGCAGGCGCCAAGCTTCTCGGGCAACGCGCTGGCGCGCTACGAGTTCGGTCTCGGTGGCGGCCTCGCATCGGTGCAGGCGGACGTGCAGTACACGGACGACTTCTGCTTCACGGTCCTGTGCGCCCCGGTCGAGAAGGAAGACGGCTACACCGTCCTGAACGCCCGGGTCGGGTACGGGTCCCAGGACGGGCGCTGGGAGGTCGCGGTCTTCGGCGACAACCTCACCGAAGAGGAATACCGCGTGTACGCGTTCGACAGCTCGCTGTTTGCGGGTGTCGTGGCCGGCGTCTACGCGAAGCCCCGAACCTATGGAGTGCGGGCGATGTACCGCTTCGGCGGTGGCTACTGAACACCACCATGCTTTGATACGGGCGTGCGCCATGACGCGCGCCGGCAAGTCCGTGACGCAAACGGATCAGCCGTTGGCCGGTCCGATGGCCATACTGGACGCCGGCTGGCCGGGGACCGACTCATGACCACCGATGACCAACCGAAGGCGGCTTCCGAACGACGGGTGCGTCCGAGCGGGCGGGATGCCAAGCGAGCCGCTCGTGCGGCGCGTGCCGCCGCCTCCGTACCCTACATCACTCGTGCACTGCCGCGTTACGAAGTGCTGGACGAGGAGGGCCTGAGCCTCATCGAGACCAACGCCGACACGATCCTCGAAGAGATCGGGCTCAACTTCCGCGAGGATCCCGAAGCCCTGCAGATCTGGAGGTCGGCCGGCGCCGACGTCGACGGCGAGCGCGTGCGCTTTCCGCGCGGTATGTGTCGCGCGCTCGTGCAACGGACGGCACCGCGCGAATTCGTCCAGCACGCGCGTAATCCGGCCCGCAGCGTCCACATCGGCGGCGACGCCACGGTCTTCGCGCCGGCCTACGGCTCGCCGTTCATACACAACCTCGACGAAGGCCGTCGCTACGCCCGCATCGAGGACTTCCGCAACTTCGTCAAGCTCGCATACGTGGCGAACTCGCTGCACCATTCCGGCGGCACGATCTGCGAGCCGGTC
>JBQGDL010000064.1:0-22379 GCA_052039045.1 Steroidobacteraceae bacterium | reverse complement strand
AGTAAGGAAATGTGGCTCGGAGCCATTTTCCGGGGCACGCCCGGAAAATGGCTCCGAGCCAATTTTCCTATGGTTGCCCGACGGCTGAGCGTCCTCAGTTGCGCGGGCCGATCGCCTGAGCAGTCATCGCGAAATGAATCTCGACCTCGTCCGCGACTGCGATCGCTCCGCCGACAATGCTGAACGGCTTGATGCCAAGCTCGCTCTGCCGCACGGTGAAACTCCCCTTCGCCGTCACCGCATCCGGGGTGACGCTCGCATCGACCGGCACCTCGCGCTCCAGCTCCGCGCCGCGCACGAGCAGCCGGACGTGGAGCGTCGCCGGCGCGGCGTCGGCGAGCGATCCGACCGAGCTCACGACGATCTCGGGGTAGCGCGCGACGTCGAGCACATCCGGACCGAGCATGTTGCGGCGGGTGCCCTCGCGGGCGTCTTCGGGCACTGTTGCAGCGAACTCGGGGCCAGCTGCCGCGCGCGCGGCGGAGTCGTCGACCACCAGCTCCCCGACCGGCACGCGGATCTCGAACCCCGACAGATCGGGCGTCGACCCGAACCAGACGCGGCCGGTCTCGTTCGCCGAAGTCACGACGTGCACGTGACCGAAATTGGAAAGCTTGCCCGCGCGCCGCACGAGCAGCGTGACGACACTCTTTTCGGGGTCTACCTGGTACTCACGGGCACCGGCCGGGATCGCCGCGCGCGGCGGGGCCGTTGCCGGACCCGGTGCGGGCGCCTCCGCACGCCGGGGCGCGCACGCGGCGAGACCCAGGCAGAGGAGCGTGGCAAGCAGGTACCCGACCCGCGCGGTGCGAGCGTTCACCCACCCACGCTGCCGTCTACCCCCGCGGCGGAGCTGCGTTAGTATCGAAAGCTTGCCGGCGTTCAAAGGCACCTCCCCTATGCCGTTGCGCAATACACCGTCGTCTTACGGCTCGATCGCCAAGCTGCTGCACTGGACCATCGTGGTCCTGATCATTACACAGGTGTCGCTCGGGGTCGCTGCCGACGGCCTGCCGAACGGCATCCGCAAGATCGAGCTTCTCGCCTGGCATAAGTCCTTCGGCATGTCGATCCTGATGCTGGCGCTGGTGCGGCTCGGCTGGCGCTACGCGAATCCCGTGCCGACGCCGCCCTCCGACATGCCACGCTGGCAGAAGGTTGCGGCACTCGGCACGCATCGGCTGCTCTACGTGCTGATCCTGCTGCAGCCGCTCACGGGCTGGCTGATGTCGTCCTTCCGAAACTTTCCCGTGAGCTTCTTCGGGCTCTTCCAGTGGCCGGATCTCGTGGCGCCGAACCAGAAGATGTTCGAGCTCTTCGTGGAGGTCCACGAGTGGCTCGCGCGAGCGCTCGTGACCGTGGCGCTGATTCACGCCGCCGCGGCGCTGTATCACCACTTCGGACGTCGCGACAATGTGCTGCGGCGGATGCTGCCGTTCACCGGCGCAGCCATGCTGCTGCTGCTCGTGGCCGGCGTCGGGCAGGCGGCCACCGTGTGGCAGACGGACCCGCAGGCGAGCCAGCTCACTTTCCGGGCGGAGCAGGCGGGCGCCGAGTTCGAGGGCCGCTTCACGCGCTTCACGCCGGAGATCCGCTTCGACCCCGCGGATCTGGCGGGCAGCCAGTTCAAGGTCGACATCGATACCCGCTCGGCCGACACCCAGGACAGCGAACGCGACGCCACGCTCGCGAGCAGCGACTTCTTCGCTACCGAACGCTGGCCGACCGCCCATTTCGAGACCACCGCCTTCGCGGCGAAGGGTGGCGGCAAGTACGAGGCGCGCGGCCGGCTCACGATCCGGGATGTCACGCGGGACCTGCTCTTGCCGTTCAGCTTTACGCCGGCGTCCGACGGCCAGCACGCCACGCTCGCGGGAGGCGCGACCATCCGCAGACTCGACTTCGGCGTCGGTCAGGGCGAGTGGACCGATACGACCTGGGTGGGCAACGAGGTCAGAATCCACTTCGAGCTCAAGCTGGCGTCCGATTCCGGGACGCACTGATCCTGCGCTGCAGCAAGGACGCGCGCTCGCCGGCAACGGACCATCCGTCGTTGCGGCTTAGTACGCCGCATGGCGCGGGCATAGAATGATCCGGCTGCCCGCGCAGCATCCGATCTCCCGACACAACCGTTCCGACGCTGGGGGTCCACATGTCATCCCGGTTTACGGCGCCATATCGCCCTCTGTTGCTGCCTTTCGTGGTGCTGCTCGCCATCACCGCCTGCCAGAAGAAGCCCGAACCCGCCGAGGAGACACCCGCGGCCACGCAGGCCGCCGGCGATGCGCTCGAAGGCCAGCTGGACATCATTGCCTGGCCCGGATATGTCGAGCGCGGCGACACCGACAAGAACTACGACTGGGTGACGGCGTTCGAGCAGGAGACCTCATGCAAGGTCAACGTGAAGACCGCCGGCACGTCCGACGAGATGGTCTCGCTCATGACCCAGGGCGGATACGACCTCGTCACTGCCTCCGGCGACGCCTCACTGCGTCTGATCCGCGGCGAAACGGTGCAGCCGGTCGACATCAGCCGCATCCCGAGCTACGCGAACATCGACGACCGGCTCAAGGAAGCGCCGTGGCATTACGTCGACGGCAAGCACTACGGCACACCCTATCAGTGGGGGCCGAACGTGCTGATATACAACACCAAGGTCTTCAAGAACCCGCCGACGTCGTGGTCGGTGGTGATCGCGCCGCAACGCCTGCCGGACGGACGCGCGAACAAAGGCCGCATTCAGGCGTACGACGGCCCGATCTACATCGCTGACGCGGCCCTGTACCTTATGGCGAAGCGCCCGGAGCTCGGTATCAAGAACCCGTACGAGCTGAGCGAAGATCAATACGCCGCGGCGCTCGAGCTGCTGCGCAAGCAGCATCCGCTCGTGCACCGTTACTGGCACGACGCAAACGTCCAGGTGCAGGACTTCACCAATGAGGGCGTGGTGGCGTCGAGCTCGTGGCCGTTCCAGGTCAATACCCTGGTCGCGAATCAGCAGCCGGTCGCGAGCACCGTGCCGGCCGAGGGCGCGACGGGGTGGGCGGACACGACGATGCTCGCGTCCGATGCGAAGCATCCGAACTGCGCCTATCGCTGGATGGAATGGTCGCTCAACGCCAAGGTGCAGGGCGATCTCGCCGCCTGGTTCGGCTCGGTGCCGGCGGTGCCCGCCGCCTGCGAGGGCAACGCGCTGCTCGGACCCGAAGGCTGCAAGACGAACGGCTTCGATAACTTCGAGCGGATCTGGTTCTGGCGCACGCCCGAAGCGACCTGCTCGCAGGGCACCTGCGTGCCGTACAGCCGCTGGGCCACCGACTACGTGGCGATAATGGGCGGGCGGTAGGCGCGCGGGAAAGGGGCAGGGGAAAGGGGACGTTCTCCATTCTCGTTTCTGCGCACCGGGCAGGGACATTCTCCATTCTGCGAAAATAGAGAATGTCCCCTTTTCCGGCGATCGAGCTGCGCGAGGCGAGTCGGGCCTTCGGCCCGGTAGTCGCGCTCGATCGAGTTTCGCTCGCGATCGCACCCGGCGAGTTCTTCGCGCTGCTCGGGCCCTCCGGCTCGGGCAAGACCACCTGCCTGCGTCTGATCGCCGGGTTCGACCACCCCGACAGCGGCCAGGTACTGCTCGACGGGGCGGACGTGACCGACGTGCCGCCCTTCGACCGCAACGTCAACACCGTGTTCCAGGACTACGCGCTGTTCCCGCACATGAGCGTGGCGGAGAACGTCGCCTATGGCCCGCGGGTGCGCGGCATCGCGGTGGTGGAACGGCGCAAGCGTGCGCTCGAGATGCTCGACCTGGTGCAGCTGGAGACGTTTGCCGACCGGCGGCCGACGCAGCTCTCGGGCGGCCAGAAGCAGCGCGTCGCGCTTGCGCGCGCACTCATCAACCAGCCAAAGGTGCTGCTGCTCGACGAGCCGCTGGGCGCGCTCGATCTCAAGCTGCGCGAGGAGATGCAGTCGGAGCTGAAGGGCCTGCAACAACGGCTCGGCATCACTTTCGTGTTCGTCACACACGACCAGGGCGAGGCGCTGTCGATGGCCGACCGCGTCGCCGTGTTCAACGAGGGTCGCATCGAGCAGCTCGACACGCCGCGCGCGCTCTATACGCGGCCGCGCACCGCATTCGTCGCCGGATTCGTCGGCAGCGCCAACGTCGTCGATGCCGCGCTCGCAGAGCGGCTCACGGGGCGCGCGCAGCCGTTTGCGATCCGGCCCGAGCTGATCCGGATACTGGCGGACGGCGCCGTGCCCGAGGATCACGTGAGCACCGAGGGCGTGCTGGAGGACGTCCTCTATCATGGGGCGAGCAGCCGCTGGCACGTGCGCCTCGACGGCGGCACGCTGCTCGCAGTCGCCCAGGCCGAATCCGGACCCGCCACGCGCCGGCCCGCGCCGGGTGCGCGCGTGCGGCTCGCCTGGCCACAGGCGAGCACCGTGCCGCTCGAGTGAGCATGGCAGCACGCAGCGTCTCGCGCTTCCTGCACGGCCGACGCGGCTTTTATCTCGCGCTGCTGCTTGCGCCGCCGCTGCTGTGGCTGGGGACCGTCTACCTGGGATCGCTCTTCGTGCTGCTGGCGCAGAGCTTCTATGCGATCGACGAGTTCACCGCACGGGTCGTGCCGCAGCTCACGCTCAGGACCTGGCGTCAGCTCGTCGGCCATCCGGCCAACGTCGACATCATCCTGCGTACCGTGGCGATGGCGGTGGCGGTCACGCTTGCCTCCGCCGTGATCGCGTTTCCTGTCGCGAACTACATGGCTCGTCACGCCGGGCCCCGCCTGAAGGCCCTGTTCTACGTCGGCGTCATGCTGCCGATGTGGACCAGCTACCTCGTGAAGGTGTACGCGTGGCGGCTGATCCTCGCCAAGGAGGGCATCGCCTCCTGGTCGCTGGCCAGCCTCGGCCTCGATGCGCCGCTCAACTGGATCCTCTCGACGCCGGTCGTGGGCGGACCGTCGCTCGCGTCGAGCTACATCGGCATGTTCATCGTGTTCGTGTACATGTGGCTGCCGTTCATGATCCTGCCGCTCGCCGCAGCGCTCGAGCGCGTGCCCGCATCGCTCGTGCAGGCCTCCGCCGATCTCGGAGCGCGACCGGGGCAAACGTTCCGCACGGTGGTTCTGCCGCTCGCCCTGCCGGGACTCGCCGCGGGGTCGATCTTCACCTTCTCGCTCACGCTCGGCGATTACATCATCCCGAGCGTGGTCGGCGCACCCGGCTACTTCATCGGCATGATGGTGTATCAGCAGCAGGGCACGGCGGGGAACATGCCGCTCGCCGCGGCGTTTTCCGTCGTGCCGATCGTGCTGATCGCCATTTATCTCGCGCTCGCCCGCCGCCTGGGAGCCTTCGATGCGCTCTGACCGGCCGCGTGCGCGACGCTGGGGCGGCGCCTCGCCGGGGCAGAAGCTTGCCGCGGCCGCGGGGCTCGCCTTCCTGCACCTGCCGGTGTGGGTGATCGTCCTGTACGCCTTCACGACGGAAGACCGTACCTATGCCTTTCCTCCGCCGGGGCTGACGCTGCGGTGGTTCGCGGCCGCGTTCGCTCGCGACGACATCTGGGCGGCGATGCGCCTGTCGCTGGTGGTCGCTGCCGTCGCGACGCTGATCGCGCTCATCCTCGGCACGCTGGCCGCCTTCGCGCTCGCGCGCAGCCGGTTCCGCGCCAAGGAGTCGATCACTCTGCTCTTCGTGCTGCCGATCGCCCTGCCCGGCATCATCACGGGACTCGCGCTCCTCGCCGGCATCCGCTCGGTCGGCCTCACGCCGGGCTTCTGGACCATCGTCGCGGGCCATGCGACCTTCTGCCTGGTGATCGTGCACAACAACGTGATCGCGCGGCTGCGGCGCATTCCGGGCAGCTGGGTGGAGGCGTCGATGGACCTGGGCGCCGACGGCTGGCAGACCTTCCTTTACGTACTGCTGCCGCAGATTGCGACCGCGCTGCTCGCGGGCGGGATGCTCGCGTTCGCGCTGTCCTTCGACGAGATCATCGTCACGCTCTTCACCGCGGGACACGAGCGGACGCTGCCCATCTGGTTCTACAACGAGCTGTTCCGCCCGCGCGAGCGGCCGATCACCAACGTCGTGGCGGTGATCGTGATCCTCGTGACCCTGGGCCCGATACTGTTCGCCTATTACCTCACCCGACCGGATGAAACCGGTTCGGGAACCTGACGCCGCGTCGCGCGGCAGCGAGGCACGCCATGCAGACCAGACTGCTGATCACCGGGGAGCTTGTCGCAGGGGCGGGCAAGACGGAGGACGTGCTCGACCCGGCGAGCGGCAAGGTGCTCGCGCGCGTTGGTGAAGCCTCGCGCGAGCAACTGAATGCCGCCGTCGAGGCCGCAGACGCCGCATTCGACGGCTGGGCGCGCACGCCGCCGAAGGACCGCGCGGCGCTGCTGCTGAAGCTCGCCGATCGTATCGAGGCAGACGGAGAGGCGTTCGCGAAGGTCGAATCTCAGAACGTCGGCAAGCCCTACGCGGCCGCGCTCGCGGACGAGATCCCTGCGATCGCGGACGTGTTCCGGTTCTTCGCTGGAGCGTGCCGCAGTCTCACGAGCGCCGTGTCCGGCGAATATGTCGCCGGCTACACGAGCATGATCCGCCGCGACCCGGTGGGTGTGGTCGCGTCGATCGCTCCCTGGAACTATCCGCTCATGATGGCGGCATGGAAGCTCGGGCCGGCGCTCGCCGCGGGCAACACCTGCGTGCTGAAGCCGTCCGAACAGACGCCGCTCACGGCGCTGAAGCTCGGCGAGCTGCTGGCGGAAATCTTCCCGGCGGGTGTGGTCAACGTGATCACGGGCCGCGGCGCCTCGGTGGGCGCCCCGCTGACGCGTCATCCGAAGGTACGGATGATCTCGCTGACCGGCGATGTCGCGACGGGATCGAAGATCCTCGAGGCGGCCTCGGAGGGCATCAAGCGCACGCACCTCGAGCTTGGCGGCAAGGCGCCGGTGATCGTGTTCGACGACGCGGACGTCGAGTCGGTCGTCTCCGGCGTGCGGACCTTCGGTTACTACAACGCTGGACAGGACTGTACGGCGGCGTGCCGCCTGTACGCCGGCTCGAAGGTCTACGACCGCCTGGTGGCCGATCTGACGAGCGCCGTGGAGTCGATCAAGGTCGGGACCCAGACCGCAAGGAACGTCGAGATGGGGCCGCTCATCAGCGCCGGGCAGCGCACGCGCGTAGCCGGGTTCGTCGATCGGGCGAAGAAACAGAAGCACATCGAAGTGACGACCGGCGGGAAGAGCGGAACGGGCGGCGGGTTCTTCTACCAGCCGACAGTGGTCGCCGGCGCCCGGCAGTCCGACGAGATCGTGCAGCGCGAGGTGTTCGGTCCGGTCGTCTCCGTCACGCGCTTCAAGGATCCCGAGCAGGCGATCGCCGGGGCGAACGACTCGGACTATGGCCTCGCCTCCTCCGTGTGGACCCAGGACGTCGGCAAGGCGCTCACCGTCGCGGCGCAGCTGCGCTACGGCTGCACCTGGATCAACACCCACTTCATGCTGGTGAGCGAGATGCCGCACGGCGGGCTGAAGCGCTCGGGCTACGGCAAGGATCTGTCGATGTATGCCCTCGAGGACTACAGCGTCGTGAGGCATGTGATGGCGAAACTGTGAGAAGGGCGCCGGGCTCGAGGTGCGCGCGTGCTGGTGACGGTCCTCGGCGGCACAGGCTTCATCGGGCAACACGTCACACGTCAGCTCGCGGAAGCTGGTGCGGAGGTCACCACCATTGCGCGGGGCACGAGCGCAGGCCCTGGCTTGCCGGCGCAGTCGCTCAAGGCCGACCGTGCCGATGCTGCGGGACTGGCACGTGTGCTCGCGACCGCGGCTCCCGCGGTCGTCGTCGACATGATCGCGTACCAACAGCGGGATATCGAGGCACTGCTGGCAGCGCTCCCGACTTCGGTTGAGCGATTGGTAGTGATCAGCAGCGGCGACGTATATGCAACCTACGGTGCGTTTCTCGGCATCGCTCGCGGCCCCATCCATGCGCAGCCGTCGGACGAGCAGGCGCCGTTGCGAACGGAGTTGTTCCCGTACCGTCGCGCGGCGCGAACGCCTGACGACGTGCTCTTTTCGTACGAGAAGATCCTGGTCGAGCGAGCGGCGATGACCTGGCGTGGCGGAGCGACGACCATTCTGCGCTTACCCATGGTGTACGGCCCAAACGACAGGCAGCGCCGCGTCGACAAATACGTCGAGAAGTTTCGATCCGGCGCGGGGTCGATATATCTGAATTCGGCTGAAGCGAGCTGGCGCTGCACACGCGGCTATGTCGAGGATGTGGCCGCGGCAATCGCGCTGGCTGCTCTGAGCGACGCCGCCCTGGGCAAGGTTTTCAACGTCGGTGAGCCAGACGCCCTCTCGGAGGTCGCCTGGGCTCACGCCATCGCAGTCGCGACAAGCTGGACGGGCGAGATCGTCGAAGACCCGAAGACCGCCGCGACGCTGCAAGCGAACTGGAATGTCGACGTCACGGTTGATACCACGCGGATCCGCCATGTGCTGGGATACGAGGAGCCCTTCGGTCGCGAGCTCGGTCTACGGCGCAGCGTAGCTGGTCAGCGTGCCGTCGCTGAACCGGGGCGTTAGCTCCGCGCCTGGCGGTCTGGCATACGCGGGGCTATGGTTCAGCTGGCTCCTGTACATTGAGGATGCCGGAAATGCAGAGAAACTACGTTGTCGTGTCGGGTGCGATCTTTGGTCTCGTCGCGCTGCTTCAGGTCTGCCGTGCGCTTCTGCAGCTGCCCGTGCGGATCGATGGCTTCGACGTGCCGGTATGGGGTTCCTGGCTCGCCGCCGCGGTTACCGGCGGTCTCAGTATCTGGGCGTTCCGGTCGAGGAACTGAGCGGTCGGTCGAGCTGAGCGCCGCGTTTCACCATGACGACATCGGACTTCCTGCTGGTTCAGGCGCAGGGCGTTGACCTCGTCGCCGCCGCTCGCGTGCTCTTCCTCGAGTACGCCGATGCGATCGGTACCGATCTCGAGTACCAGGGATTTCCTGCGGAGCTGGCGGCGCTTCCCGATCCGTACGTGCCGCCCAGCGGCGCCCTGCTCATCGCGCTCGCCGGAGGTGAGGTCGCGGGCTGCGCCGCCCTTCGACCGCTCGACCGCCACATTGGCGAGATGAAGCGCTTGTACGTACGCCCACGCTACAGAGGCTTTCGTCTGGGCCTGCGCCTCGTGGAGGCCGTGGTCGACGCCGCTCGCAGCGCCGGGTACGACGAGCTCCGTCTTGACACGCTCCGGGACATGTCGGCGGCGCAGGCGCTCTACCGCAGACTCGGCTTCGTTGAGATTCCCGCGTACAACCAGGCGCATTTGCCGGGTACGCGGTTCTATGCGCTCGAGCTGGCTGCGTCGGCGCCCCGGCCGCTTCGCGGCCCCCAAGCCGGATGATGTCCAAGACTGCGCAGTCGGGCGCCCGGGGGCGCTGTCGAATTGGAAGCCGCCGGTTCGACTAGGAGAGCCATTCCGGCGCAAGTCATCGTAAGGAGACGATCATGCCCAGCACCATCCGTCTGCATCGCGTCCTCCGCGCTCCGCCCGAGCGGGTCTATCGGGCCTTTCTCGACGCGGATGCCATGGTCAAGTGGCTTCCCCCGAACGGCTTCACCGCCAAGGTGCATCACATGGAGGCCCGCGCGGGTGGCTCCCACAGGATGTCATTCACCAACTTCACGACGGGCAAGAGCCACTCCTTCGGCGGCGAGTATCTCGAGCTGGTGCCGCACGAACGAATCCGCTACACGGACAGGTTCGACGACCCGAATCTGCCCGGCGCGATGACCGTGACGATCAGCTTGAAGAAGGTGTTCTGCGGGACCGAGCTCAACATCACCCAGGAAGGCGTCCCCGACGTCATTCCACCCGAGGCCTGCTATCTCGGGTGGCAGGAGTCGCTCGTGCTGCTTGCGAAGCTGGTCGAGGCGGAAATTCCGGACGAGCAGTGACCCGTCCGGGACACACCCTGCGGGGCGGACCCACGCGATCAGGTCCGCTACAGTGGAGCTACCGGCGTTCCCGTGACGGGTCAATCGGAGCTTTCCATGTCGCACTGGATCTACCTTGCAATCGCAATTACCGCCGAGGTGGTCGGCACGTCGTGCCTCAAGAGCTCGCAGGGCTTCACCCGTCCCGGTCCTTCGGCGGTCGTGGTCGTGGGGTATCTGGTGTCCTTGTACTTCCTCTCGCTCGCGCTGAAGACGATACCGGTGGGCATCGCCTATGCCGTATGGGCAGGGGTCGGCGTGGCACTCATCACGCTCATCGGCTGGGCGCTCTTCGCGCAATCCCTGGACGTTGCGGCAATCTTCGGGATCGTGTTGATCGTGATCGGCGTCGTCGTGATCAATATCTTCTCGTCCAGCGTTCCGCACGCGTAGCATGAGGCATTCGGCTCGTTGGAACCCTCCTGCCTCGGCACGGTACCTCCGCCATGCACTTCATGCTCATCTACGACGTCGGCCCCGAGTTCATCCAGCGGCGCGCACAGTTTCGGCAGGAGCATTTGACTCTTGCCTGGAAGGCCGCTGAGGTCGGTCAACTGCTGTTGGCTGGCGCGCTGGAAGAACCCACCGAGCAGGCCCTGCTGCTCTTCGAGGGCGACTCACCGCAGGCCGCGACTGCGTTCGCGGAGGCAGATCCGTACGTGCGCCACGGCCTGGTCACACGTTGGCGCGTCAAACGATGGAATACCGTGGTCGGTTCGTCCGCGGCATCGCCAGTGCGGCCTTGAGCAACGAGGAAATCCGGTATGACTGCTGCCAATCATCCCGTGACCGTCAGAGCCATCGACGTCCCGGCGCCGAAGGTTCGGACGCTGTACCCGGAGCCGTTCGCCTCCATGGTCGAGGGACGTACGAGGCGCAAGCTCGGCGACCACTTCGGTCTGCAAACGCTCGGCGTGAACCTCGTTCGCATGGCACCCGGGGCCATCTCGTCGGTGCGCCATCATCACTCGAAGGAAGACGAGTTCATCTACGTGCTCGAAGGCACGCTGACGCTCACGTCCGATGAAACGGAGGTCGAAATCGGGCCGGGCATGTGCGCCGGGTTCCGCGCCGGAAACGGCGTGGCGCACAATCTCTGCAACCGCACTACGGCAGATGCGGTGTTCATCGAGATCGGGACCCGCATCGACGACGACGAGTGCGTCTACCCCTACGACGATCTGCTCATCACCCGGCGCGGCAACGAATGGGCCTACACGCACAAGGACGGCACGCCGTATTGACCGCGGATGTCGATGGTCGCGATCGTTCCCTACGACTGGGCGCCAAGGACGTCATCGACATCCAGGTGACCGTGAAGGAGTTCGCCTCCGCGATCCCGGACGCGCTGCAGGAAGCCGGCTTCGTGCCGCCGCCGGATGTGGACGCAGACCACGTGCCGCCGGGATTCGACGAAGTTCCGGAGGACTGGTCGAAGAGAGCGGCGGTCGATCTGATCTATTTCGCCGCCGAGGCGTGGGCCGCGCGCTCAGACTGGCAGCCGGCGCCCTGAGGTTCTGCCCTCGAGTCGGGCCTGGCGAATCGCGCGCAGCTCGTCCGATTTCGCGCCTACTTGAGGCAGACCACCAGCTTCGCCGAGTGACTTCGCCAGTTGATGGGGATCACGAACGGCCGGCAGCCAGCCGGCGGCTGAACGTCCTTGCCGTTGCCGGTCACGACCTCGGGCGCAGAGATCGTGAATTCCTTGCCGAAATCGCGTCGCGCGTTGCCGGAGATCGTGTTCGCCACCTCGCCCACCAGATCGCAGAGATTGTCGTGCGACACGTCACTTTCGTTCATCTTCATCAGCAGAACGATCAGCATGCCGCGCGGCGCGGTGAAGTAGACGATGCCGTTGCGCCGGCCGGTGACGTTGATGATCCCGGTGTATTCCGCCGTTTCCGGCAGGCCGTTCGTCACCAGATACGGCGAGCCCACGGTTGCGGGCTGCTGCGCCGCCACCTCGAAGTAGCGTGTCGTGCCGTACACGAAGGTGCGTATTTCGCGCTCGTCGAACATCGTGGTCATGCGCAGCCCAGCAGCTCCTGCAGCGCGTCGTTGAGCTGCCGGTCGGAGAAAGGCTTGTTGAGGAAGCCGTTCGCTCCCTTTTCCATCGCCTCCACCGCCGTCGCCTTGTCCGCCAGCGCCGAGATCACCAGGATCAGCACATTCGGCTTGATCGCGACGATCCGCTCGACGCACTCGATGCCGTCCATGTGCGGCATCGTGATATCCATGGTGACGACGTCCGGGTCGGTCCTGCAGAACAGCTCGAGCGCATCGACGCCATTCGCGGCCGAGCCGACGACCTCCAGCCGCGGGATGTTCTGGCAGCGCTCGATGCGCCGACGCATGATGTTCGAATCGTCGACGATGAGCATCCTGAGCGGTCTGGGAACGGCGGCCATCGGTCGGTTCCCGCGCGCTCAGGCCACGGCGCCCTGCTGGGCCGCGTCGGACGGCAGCTGGATCCTGAATCGCGTGAATTTGCCAGGCGCGGTCGACACCGAGATCCGTCCGCCCATGCCGCGCACCGTCTTCCACACGACGTCGAGACCCACGCCGCGTCCGGCGTCCTTCGACTCGTGCTCCATCGTCGAGAAGCCGGGCCGGAAGATCAGACCGATCGCGGCCTTGCCGTCGAGCGTGCGGGCCTCCTCCGCGGAGATCGTGCCGCGGCGGACCGCCGCCTGCTTGATCTGCTCGACGACCAGGCCCACACCGTCGTCCTGGAAGACCATCTCGTAGCCGTCCCTGACTCGCGTGAACTCGAGCTGCAGCGTGCCGGTCTCCGGCTTGCCGCTGCGCACGCGCTGCTGCGCGTCCTCGATACCGTGCACCACGGCGTTGCGCACGAACTGGATCGCCACCGCCCGTATGGTGCGCAGGTAGTCGCTCGGCACCTGTTCGAGGCCGCGTACCTCGAAACGCACCTTGCGCCCGCTCTCGCCCGCGATGCGCTGGGCCAGCGATTCGAGGCCGCCGGTGACGTCCTGCGCCGGCCGCTGCATCAGCGTCTTGGCGGGATCCATGGTCGGCACCGCCATGGTGAGGCCACTCGCGATCGCCCCGACCTGCGCCGCCGCCCGCAGCCCGTCGAGCTTGTCGATCAGCTCGCGCACCGACTTGAAGTGCGCAAACAGATCGTCGAGCCGCACCAGCAGCGGCAGGAAGTCGTTACCCGTCAGCTCGGGCCGCTCGCGCAGCTCCTTGAGCATGTCCTCGAATGCGTGCGCGCGGTCCTCCACGGTGCCGAGGCCCAGGGCCGCCGCCTCGCCCTTGAGCTTGTGCATCTCGCGGAACAGCTGGTCGATCTTCTGGCGGAAGCCGGCGTCGTCGCGCGCCGGCACCTTCAGCACGGTGTTGATGAGCTTGAGCGTCGCATCGCTGTCGGAGAGGAACGACACCAGCTGGCGCGACTCGATTTTCAGGATGCCGAGCAGCATGTCCATGTGCACGGAGTTGCTCGACTGCGACTCCTTGAGCTCGCGTGCCAGAAGCACGCGCGAGGTCACGTCGTTGACGGACACTAGCACCTGCCGCGCCTCGCCGCCGTCGCCCTTCACGCGGTGAAAGTCGAACTCCAGATGACGGATATCGCGACCCCCATGACCGCGGTCGAAGTTGACCTCGACCTCGGCGAGCGGATTGATGCTCTTGATGAGGTTCTCGTTGACGCGCTCGCCCCACAGCAGCTTGACGTACTTCATCGCCGTGTCGAGCGTCTTCTCGGGCACGAGCCCGAACAGCAGGTCGTCGAAAGTCATACCGTCGAAGCGGTCTCGGCGCAGCAGAGCGCTGAGCGCTGCCGAGCGCGCCTTGCCGATGCGGAAGTCGCTGTCGATCAGGAACAGGCCTTCTTTCACCGTGGCGAGAATGTCGCGGGTCTGGTTCCGAGCCTCGCGCGCCGCGCGCTCATGGCGCGACTTCAGCCACTGGAAGTAGAGCAGCAGGGCCACGAGCGCGCCGGCGAACGCCACACCAACGATCATGAGCTTACGCAGGGTCGAGGCACCGCCGCCAACCTCGCGCTCGAGCCGCACGCCGATCGCCGTCATCCGCTCGGTGAGCTGCGGCATCGCTTCGCGCCCGTCCGCGAGCGCCTCACGTGTGCTCTCGAGCAGCTCGCGCCCGGAGGCATTGACGCGTGTGCCGGCGATGTCGGAATCGCTGTAAGGAATTCCCGAGTACCCCGCGACCGGCGCGAGCAGCGCGTGTTGCTCCTTCCACAGCACGCGTGCCTCGGCGAGCTCCGGCGCCTGCTGCGCCGCGGACCCGGCGAGCTTTGCGAGCGCTGCGTCGAACTCGCGCACCGCGGCGCCGAGATCCTTGAGCGACTGACCGACGTAGGCCCCGCCGCGCAGCTGATCCCGCAGCGCTCCGAGCAGCCGCACCATCACCTCGGGCTGACCGCGCTGCTCGCTCACGAGCTTCAGCGCCGCGCTGTTGGCCGAGAGGTCGTTCGCGAGCCGGTATCCGGGCACCAGCACGGTGCCGATGAACGCCACGAGCAGGATCAGGAAGCCCGCCGTCGTTACGGTATCGCGGTAGCGTGCAAACAGCTGGCGCATGTTGCTGCGAACTCCTCGGTGTGACGCTCGGGATGCGCCGTTCAGCGTCCCTGCGTGACGTCGGGTTTGAAGACCATGACCGTGCCGCTGACCGCCTCGACCGGCGCGCCATCCACTACGAAAGGCTTGAACCGCCAGCGGCGCACCGCGGCAAGCGCGGCCTCGTCGAACACGCCGGCCGGGCTCGAGGCGCTGATGGCGGCGTCAGTGACACGGCCGTCGACGCCCACGGTGTAGGTCACCTTCACCTTCCCGCTGAGTTCCTCCGCAAGCGCCTGCCGCGGATACTCGGGGGCGACGTAGCGGGTGCGTTTGAGCTGGTCGGCCGTGACCTGCACGGGGGAGGGGATCGCCGGACCGCGCGCACTCTCAACGCCCGTTTCGAGCGCCTCGATGTCGGAGAGGTTCAGGCCGAGCTGTCGCGCCGCGGCGGCGTGCCGCTGCGCGTCGTCCAGCCGGCCGGCGGCGAGCGAGGTCCGACCGCGTTCGAGCAGGGCGAAGGACAACAGACTCGCCGAAGCAGCCGCGCTCGTTGGATCGGTGACCCGCAAGGCGCTCAGATGGAACAGCGCGCTGTCCTGAGCGGGGTCGAGCAATCGGCCCTCGGTGATGCGCTGCTGCACGAGCTGAGCGTTGCGGTCGACATCGGCCACGGCGGCCGTCTTGGCGGCGGCCGCAGTGCGGATCTCGCGCTGCACGGCGGCGATCCGCGCGGGGCTCGCGCCGGAGGTGCGGGCCTCCGCCAGCCAGCGATCCATTTCTGCGTTCTGCTTCGCGGCGCCTGCCTCCCGCGCGCGCTGCAGCAGTGCGTTCTGCAGCTCGCGCTCCGCGTTCACCGCGCGGCGCGAGTCACCGGCAACCTTGCGCAGCTGCGCAAGGTGAAAGCGCGCGCTGTCGTTGGCAGGCTCCACCAGCCGATCTTCGCGGATGCGCGCCGAAACGAGCTCCGCGAGGCGCTGAGCACGGGCGTCCCCCTGGCGCCGCTCGATGTCCTCGCGCAGGCGCGCCGTGCGCTCGGCCGGCAGCGCGCCGGACTGCACCGCCTGACGCAGCAGCGCCGCGGCGCGGTCGGCGTCATTGTCGGCCAGTGCAGTGGCGATCCGCGCTTCGGCAATCTTGCCTTCGGTCGCTTTCAGGCTCGCGTCGCCGGGCTTGATGAGCCTGAGCTGGGCCAGCGTGAGCGCCGCGTCGTCGAACTCCCGCTGGTTGAGCGCGCTCTGCAGGCGGCCGTCGAGGACGCTCGCGATGCGGGCCAGCCCCTGGAGCGCCTCGCCGTTGTCGGGTTCCTGCGCGAGAACGGAGCGGTAATAGAGCAGCGCGCTGTCCTTCGCCGGGTCCGTGTAGCGACGTTCCTTGAACGCAAGGCGCGCCTTGTCGAGCAGGTCCTCGACGGCGCCCGCAGCCACGGCCTGTGCGGCGGGTGCGGCACTCCGGTCGACGGCGGTGGGTGCCGGTGCCGCCTCGGTCCCGGCCGCGGCCGCGCCGGGTTCGCTGGCGGAACCTGGCGCGGGCACAGCGGTCGCTTCATCGGCGACGGTGACGACGCCGTCATCCCCGCCGCGCAGTGCGAACCATGCAGCCGCCCCCGCGGCGAGCGCGAGGGCGACGATGCCGCCCACGATCGCAACGCCCGGCGGGCCACGGCGAGCCGTTGCCCTCGAACGCGCGGGTCGTGTATCGGCGTGGGCCGCGACCGGCGGGTACGCCGGCCGCGGCGCATGCATATTCTCGCTCGGCAGCGCGACGTCGGTGTGCCGGGCGGTCGGGTCCGGCTGGGTCGGCTGCACGTTGGCGACGACGTTGCGCCGCGCCATCGCCTCGTCACGCGCTCCTTCCAGCACCGCCGCCGTCTTGGCCGTTTCGAGCGGGATGGGCAGCACCGCGAAGGTCGCCGAACGCTTGATCGCCTGCGCCACGCTCGTGGTCTGCGCCGCAGGCGCGAACACGACGATGACGCTCAGACCCGAGGCCGGCTGCAGCTCGTCCAGCACCTGGGCCGGATTCGTGTGCTCGCGCGCATCGAGCATGACGACGCACGGTTGCGCCGCCTGTATGAGATCGCGTGCGGTCGCGATGGTGTCCGCGTGACGGATCGCGGATTCGCCGTCCAGCGCCTGGCCCAGCTGCTCGAGCAGCTCGTCGCTCTGTGTGACGGCGATGAACTCGACCCGTGGCTGGGCGTCGGCACGGGCGCTCGTGGACGACGCCTGGTTCGAATTGGCGCGAGCTTGCGTCGGCGACGCAGCCAAAGAAGTCTCCTTAACTATCAACGGACAAGCGCAATCCGCCGTCCGGGCCCAGTTTCGGAGTGAGTGTAGATAAGTCACATTCCGCGACCTTGAGTGAGGTCACAGAATGGGAAGTGACGGATCCGCGCGCGGCCTTATGTCCGACCCGGCGGTGAGAGCTGGCTCACATTTCGGCCGGAGTCGTCACGCGCTCCTGCGTTCCGCGGCCGCTGACGAGCCAGATCGCGAGCGTGGCGAACACCACGCCGGGCAGCATCTCGTAGAGCGCGAAGATCGGGCCGCTGCCCTGCTTCCACAGGATCACCGTCAGCCCGCCCACGATGATCCCGGCGAGCGCGCCGTTGCGCGTCATGCGCGGCCAGTACAGCGACAGCACGATCGCGGGACCGAACGCGGCGCCGAAGCCGGCCCAGGCCCACGCGACGAGATCGAGTACCTTGCTGTCGGGATTCGTCGCCAGCAGGAAGGCAAGCAGTGCGATCGTGAGCACCGCGAGCCGCCCCACCCACAGCAGCTCCGCGCGCCCGGGATCGCGCCGAAAGAGTCCCTTGTAGAAGTCCTGCGCGAAGGCCGATGAGGCGACGAGGAGCTGCGCGGCAGCGGTGCTCATGATCGCCGCGAGGATGCCCGACAGACAGATGCCGGCCAGCACCGGATGCAGGAACGTCGTCGCGAGCCGGATGAAGACCTTCTCGCTGTCGGGTCCGGCGAGCGGCGGGTCGAGCAGCAGCCCGCCCACCAGCCCGACGATCACCGCCGCGACGAGCACGACTGTCACCCAGACCATCGCGACGCGGCGCGCCGGGGGAATTTCCGCCTCGGAGCGCGCGGCCATGAAGCGCGCGAGGATGTGCGGCTGCCCGGGATAGCCCAAGCCCCAGGCGAGCAGCGACAGGACGCCGATCCAGCCGAGCGCCTGCCCGTCGCTGCCGAGGAAGGGCTCGAGGAGCGCGGGATTACGTGCATCGAGCTGCAACGCCATCTCCGCGGGACCGCCCAGATGCGCGACGCCGAAGGTGGCGACCAGCACCAGTGCGATGAACATCAGCGTGCCCTGCAGGACATCCGACCAGCTCACCGCCAGGAAGCCACCGAAGAACGTGTAGGCGAGCATCACGAGGCTGCCCCAGAACATCGACTCGAGGTACGAGGTGCCGAACAGTGACTCGAACAGCCGCCCGGTCGCGACGAACCCGGAGCTCGTGTAGAAGGCGAAGAACACCAGGATGAAGAACGCCGTCAGCGTCCGCAGCACGCGCGAGCGGTCGTCGAACCGCCGCTCGAAATAGTCCGGCAGCGTGAGCGCGTTGCCGAGCTGCTCGGTGCGCGTGCGCAGCGGCGCGGCGATGAACCGCCAGTTGAGCCAGGTGCCTGCGATGAGGCCGGCGATCATCCAGACCGCATCGAAGCCCGCCAGATACGCGAGCCCCGGCAGACCCATTAGCAGCCAGCCGCTCATGTCCGAGGCCTGAGCGCTGAATGCGGTCACCCAGCTGCCGAGCGAGCGGCCACCCAGGATGAAGTCGGCGAGGTTATGGGTCCGCCGCCAGGCCGCAAAGCCCAAGAACAGGCAAACGCCCATGTAGACGACGATCGTCCCGATGATGACGGGCGTATTGACCATGCGGCTCTCGCGCGGTCGTCGCTGGGCGACAACCGCCCCCCGATCAGACAGATACGCGAAGGATCTCCCGAAAGCCGCAGCAGACGCAAAGACTCGTTCACGAAAGTGTCACGCGGCGGACAACTGCGTCGTGCACTCTGACGCTGCCCTGGACACACCATCCCCCCGGAACCAGGGTCGATCGCACAGCGAGCGCGTCAGCCGATTGAAGGCAGCAAGGACGGACGCGGGCACGGCGATCGCTACTGCCGGGGCAGGGCACCCCCGCCCTGCTCCGGCTTACTTTTTTTGGAGCAGATGCAACCACGGCGGCAGGGTGCGCATCCAACGAGGACCGATCCCTGCTCCGGATGGTCCGACCATGCCTACCGCCCGTCCATTCCGCCCCTCTCTGATCGTCGTCGCCCTGCTCCCGGCAACGGCGCTCGCGTGGGGCGACGACTGCAAGTTCACCGCGGACCGTACGGCGAGCGTCGACACGACGGGTGCCGCCCGGATCGAGATCGCCGCGCGCGCCGGGGATCTCGAGCTGCGGCGCGCCGACTCGAAGACCGTCTCCGCGGAGGGTCGCGCCTGCGCCTCGAGCGAGGAGATCCTCTCGCAGATCAATGTCCGCGCGCGCCGCGAGGGTGACGCGGTGCGCGTCTACGTCGAGGTCCCCGATCCGCTCGAGGGTTTCGGCAAATACGCGTGGCTGGATCTCAGCGTCGACGTGCCGGATGGCCTCCCCGTCACGCTCACCGACAGCAGCGGCGACATGACGCTGGACGGCGTGCAGGCGGTAAGCATCACGGACAGCTCGGGTGACATCGTCGCCCGCAACCTGCCCGCCGACGTCGAGATCCGCGACAGCTCCGGGGACGTCCGCGTCGAGAACGCCGCCGGTCGCGTGCAGATCAGCGACAGCTCCGGCGACATCACGGTGCGCGGTGCGCGCGAGGTCGTGATCCCCAGCGACAGCTCCGGCTCGATCCGGATCACGCAGGTCAAGGGCGACGTGCGCATCGAGAATGACTCCTCCGGCGACATCTCGGTCGCCGACATCGGCGGTGGCTTCGAGCTGGTGACCGATTCGAGCGGCGACGTCGACGTCGGCAAGGTCGCCGGGCCGGTCCGCCTGCCGGAGCGCGACTGACCGCCCGGTTGCCTGAGGGCTGACGACAGCGGGGGTAACGCGTTACCCTCGCGCGCGTGCCGACGCAAGGCAGGCTGCTGCTTTCTCTCGCCGCGCTCTCACTCCTGTGCGCGACCATCGCCGGGGCGCTGGGCGCACATGCGCTCGCGCTCGACGAGCGTGCGTTGCGCAGCTTCTCGACAGCCGTGCAGTTTCAGTTCTTCCACGGGCTAGGCGTGATCGCAATCACGCTCGCCGGTCTGCGCGGCTTCGACAACCGTCTGCTCTGGATCGCCGCCTGGCTGCTGGTCGCCGGCACGGTGCTGTTCTGCGGCAGCATCTATGCGCAGACTTTCGGCGCGCCGGCATTCGTGGGCGCCGCCGCGCCGTATGGTGGCGTCGCTTTCATGCTCGGCTGGCTCGCCTTTGCGTTGAGCGTGTGGCGGCGGCCGGCCTGAGTCCGGTCAGGGCCGCGGCTTGCGGCGCGCGAGCGCTCCGCGGCAGATCCGCTCGCATAGCTCCGGGAAGCTGATTCCGACCGCGGCCGCCGCGCGCGGCAGCAGACTCCCGGCGGTCAGTCCCGGCAGTGTGTTGACCTCGAGGCACCAGATCCCGCCGTCCGCATCCATCCGGAAATCGACGCGACTGTAGCTGTCGAGTTTCAGCGCGCGGTGCACGCGCAGAGCTAGATCCTGCGCGCGTGCCGTCTGCTCAGCCGTGAGATCGGCCGGGAAGATCTCGCTGGCGCCGCCCGGCTGATACTTCGCGGCGTAGTCGAAGACCGGGCCGGTCGCCGGGATGATCTCGCCGACCGCGAGCGCCTCGTCGTCGAGAATGCCGACGGTGAGCTCGCGCCCCGGAACGTAGCGCTCGAGCATCACCGCGCTGTCAAACGTGCCGGCGAGCTCGATCGCGGCCACAAGCTCGTCCGGCGTTCTGACGAGCGTGAGGCCGACCGTCGATCCCTGTCCGTTCGGCTTGACGATCAGCGGGTAGCCGATCCGTTCGCGCACCAGCGCAGGATCCGCAGGCGCCATCAGCCATTCGGGTGTCGGCACACCCGCCGCAAGGAACAGTCGCTTCGCGACGTCCTTGTCCCAACCGATCGCACTGCCGAGCTTGCCGCTGCCCGTGTACGGGATGCCGGCAAGGTCGAGGAGTGCCTGGATGGTGCCGTCCTCGCCGCTGCCGCCGTGCAACGCGAGGAACACAATGTCGACCTTTGCGAGGTCGGGCGTCGACACGACGGACGGCAGCTCGCTGGTCGCCGCCTTGCCGGGCGGCAGGGGGTCGATGCGCCCCGTGAACAGGCGCTTTTCCTGCGCGGCAGTGAGTCTGCCTCGACCGGAGTCGACCGCCATCACGTCGTGGCCGAGCGCGCGCAGCGCGCCGACGACCTGCGCGGCGCTCGCGATCGACACCTCGCGCTCCATGCTGTCGCCACCGAACAACACGGCGATCTTCACGTGTCCTCCCGTGGACCGAATCTCACGATTGTCGCCTCAGTGACCCAGCTCGGCGAGCAGCCGGTCGACCATTGCTTGCGCCTGCGCGGCGTAGCCGCCGCCGAACAGGTTGAAGTGGTTCAGCACGTGGTAGAGGTTGTAGAGCGTGCGGCGCGTGCCGGCGGCCCGATCGAGCGGCCACGCCGCCTGGTAGGCCGCATAGAACGCCGGATCGAACGCGCCGAAGAGCCGCGTCATCGCGAGGTCCGCCTCGCGGTCGCCGAAATAAACCGCCGGATCGAAGACGACCGGCTCGCCCGCCGCGTCGCTCGCGCGGTTGCCGGCCCAGAGATCGCCGTGCAGCAGTGAGGGCACCGGCCGGTAGTTTGAGTAGAGCGCGCCCGCCGCCTCGCACAGCGTAGCGCCGCGCTCGATCAGCCGGCGCGAAGCACCATTGTCTTCGGCGAGCCGCAGCTGCGCCCCGAGGCGCTGCGTGACGAAGAACCGGACCCAGTCGTCGTCCCAGCGGTTGTACTGCGGCGTCGCGCCGATCGTGTTGTCGCGCTTCCAGCCGAAGCGCGGCGCGCTCACGCGATGCAGCGCCGCGAGTTGCTCGCCGAGCCGCGAGTCGCTCGCGCGCGTGGCCGGGACAAGATCGATCCAGCGCAGCGCGAACCATGCCTGCCCGCCTCCGGCGCCTACCGAGAGGACCTCCGGAACGCGCAGCGCCCGCGCGGCCTCGAGCTCGCGCAGACCCTCGGCCTCCGCCTCGAACATATCGAGCGCGTCGGACGCCGCAAGCTTGACGAACAACGCGATGCCGTCGCCGGTCCAGCGCACGCACTGATTGATGCTACCCCCGCCGACCGTGGCGTCCGGCACGGGATCCAGCCGCCGGCCGAGCGCGGTCTGCAGCGCTGCACGCACGGTTGCGATCGCCTGTGCCGTCGGCACGGCCGCGTCAGGCCGGCATGCGCGCTGCGATGCGCTTTGCCTGCTCGCGCAGCATGCGCCCGAATCCCTGCGCGTCGCAGAAGCCGTCCATACCGGCGAGGTCCGGTGCGCGGCGGCTGAGGTCGGCGATCTCCGCGGCAATCGGCATGTCGCAGACGATGCCGGTCAGCCGGCGCGACAGGAACGCCGCCTCGCGATGTTCACGCAGGCTGTCCGCGACGAAGCTCGCGCCGCGGAACTTGAGCTTTGCCACGCCTTCGAGATTGTCGAACACACCCGGCAGCGTCGCGTAATGCTTGAGCAACTGTGCGGCGGTCTTGCGGCCCACCCCCGGCACGCCCGGAATGTTGTCGACGCTGTCGCCCATCAGGGCCAGGAAATCCGCCATGCGCTCGGGCGGCAC
>JBQGDL010000063.1:0-5032 GCA_052039045.1 Steroidobacteraceae bacterium | reverse complement strand
CGTCGGCACCCAGCAGTAGCCGATGTTGCGCTTGAGTCGCGGCGAGTAGATCGCGCTCGTGACCTTGCCCACGGCCTCGCCGCCGTCGGCCTTAGTGACCGGCCACTTGACGTTGTTGAGGGCGGGGAACCGGTCGCCGTCGATCTCGACACCGACGATGCGGCGCGCAACCCCCGCGTCCTTGATCCGCCGGTAGGCCGCGAGCGAGATGCACGCATCGTCCTTCAACGACGTGAGGTCGACGAGTCGCTCGAGACCCATCTCGAACGCGTTGTTCTCGTAGGTCATGTCGGCGCCCCAGTTGAAGATGCCGCCCTCGATGCGCCGGATGTCCGATGGACCGGTCGGCCGGACCTTGTAGGGCTTGCCGACCTCCATGAGCGTCTCCCACAGCTCGCTGCCGCGAGAGGTGTCGAGCAGGTAGATCTCGTAGCCGACCTCGGAGCTCCACCCGGTGCGGGTGACGACCACCGGGATGCCCCGGATCTCGGCTCGCCGCCACCAGTAGTATTTCATGTCGAGAATCGATTCCCCGACCAGGTCGCGCAGCAGCTCCTTCGAGCGCGGTCCCTGCACCTGCAGCGGCGCGACGTCCGCCTCGCGGATCGTCACGTTCAGCTTCGGGTAGGCGTTGCGCAGACCGCGCGCGAACAGCAACGCATCCGAGGAGGCGAGCGCGAACCAGAAGGTGTTCTCCTCCATCCGTGTCATGACCGGATCGTTGATGATCCCGCCATCGGAGTCGCAGATCAGGACGTACTTTGCCTGGCCGACGGCGCACTTCGAGAGATCCCGCGGTGTGAGCAGTTGGGCGAAGCGGAACCCGTCCGGCCCCGAGATCTCGAGGCAGCGTTCCACGGCCACGTCCCAGATGGTGACGTCGTGCAGCAGCGCTTCGAACTCCGCTTCGAACGTGTCGAAGCGGATCGGGAAGTACATGTGGTTGTAGACCGTGAAGCCTTTCGGCGAGTAGCGCTGGGTCGCCTCGTAGTACGGCGTTCGCCGGTTACGGGCGCCCCGCTGGACGGTGCTCATGTCGAATTCGGGCATTGGGCGACTCTCCTGCAGGACGATCGGTGTCGGACGCGCGGGACGCTACGCCGCAACAAGTATTGGGACCCGCGGGCATTCTAGCGGATCGCACCGTCGACCGAGGATCGTCCTCTCCCTGATGCTGCAATCGCATCACGGACATTCTGCCTGGGCGCTCGACGCGCTACGATCCGCCTCGTGCCGGACCATCTCACACGCGGACGTGAACACTGCACGCGGCGCGCGTGGGCAGACGCCTTCCAGGCGCTGTGTCTCGCGGAGCGTACGGGTCCGCTGCCCGGTGCAGACCTGGAGCTCCTGGCGCTCTCGGCCTACCTGGTCGGGCGCGACGACGATTACCTGGCCGCGCTGGATCGCGCACACCGCGCCTATCTCGAGGCGGGGGAGAACAGACGCGCGGCGCGCGTCGCATTCTGGCTGGGGCTGCGGCTCCTGTTCCGCGGCGAGAAAGGCCCGGCGACCGGTTGGTTCGCCCGTGGCGAGCGGGTGCTCGAGCACGAGGATCCGGATTGCGTCGAGCGCGGCTACCTGCTGCTGGCAACGGTGCAGCAGCACCTCAATGCCGGACAGTGCGACGCCGCGCAAGCCGCCGCGGTAAAGGCGGTCGAGATCGGCCGGCGCTTCGCCGAGCCCGACTTGAGCGCCTGCGCGCTGCATCTGCAGGGTCGTATCCTGCTGCAACGGGGTCAGGTCACGCATGGGCTCGCGCTGCTCGACGAGGCGATGGTCGCCGTCATCGCAGGCGACCTGTCACCACTGCTCACGGGGCTGATCTACTGCAGCGTCATCGAAGGCTGTCTCGAGGTGTATGAGCTCGGGCGCGCGTGCGAGTGGACCCGCGCTCTCAAGCACTGGTGCGACGCGCAACCGGAGCTGATCGCCTTCACCGGCGTCTGCATGGCGCATCGCGCCGAGATCCTTCAGCTGCGCGGCACGTGGTCGGAGGCGCTCGACGAGGCGCTGCGCGCCGCGGCGCGTTGCCGCGAGGCGGGCAACCGCTCGGCCGCCGCGGCAGCGTTCTATCAGCAGGGCGAAGTGCAGCGTCTGCGCGGCGAATTCGACGCGGCGGAGGAGAGCTATCGGGCCGCGAGCCAGTGGGGCGCCGAGCCGCAGCCGGGGCTTGCGCTGCTGCGGCTCGCACAAGGACGCGTGGCAGCGGCAGCGGCTGCGATCCGACGCGTCGTCGATGCGACCACGGATCGACTGCAGCGGGCGAAACTGCTGCACGCCGAGGCAGAGATCATGCTCGCCGCTGCGGACATCGAGCGGGCGAAACGCGCTTCCTACGAGCTCGAGGCACTCGCGCACGACTTCGGCGGCGGGCAGCCCGGCATCCTGGGCGCAATCGCGATGCAGGCACGCGGCGCGATCGAGCTGGCCGAGGGGCAGCACCTGAGCGCGCTGGTCTCGCTGCGCCGCGCTTGGCGCTCGTGGCTTGCGGTCGAGGCGCCCTACATGGCGGCTCGCGTGCGCGTGCTGGTGGCGCAGGCGTGTCGAGCCCTCGACGATCACGACGGCGCCGACCTCGAGCTTCACGCCGCGCGGCTCGTCTTCGAGGAGCTGGGCGCCGCTCCGGATCTCGCACGCCTGGCCTCGCTCGCGCTGAGCACGCCCGAGCCCACGCCGAACCGGCTGAGCTCGCGCGAGCTGCAGGTGCTGCGGCTGCTCGCCGCCGGCAAGAGCAACAAGGCGATCGCGGCCGAGCTGGTCCTGAGCCAGCGGACGATCGACCGTCACGTCAGCAACATCTTCAACAAGCTCGACGTGCAGTCCCGCTCCGCGGCGACCGCGTTCGCGTACCAGCACCATCTGGTCTGAAGCTTCGCGCGGCCTGGGTGAAACCACCCACGGCCCGTCCGCAGCCGTGGGTGATCCGGCCGATGTGCGGCCACGCGCTCCCTCCTACCGTTGCCGTGAATCCATTCACCACAGCGGGAGCAGCCATGGACACCCCAACACAGACGCGAGCTTCGAACAGGGAACGCGACACCACCAGATCGGGCGACGCTGCCTCGATCGCCGCCGATGCCCGCGAGCGGCTGATCGCCTGGATGCCGGTCACCGAACGACGGCTGGACCTGGCCGGCGTGTCGACCGCGGTGCTCGAAGGCGGCGCCGGATCGCCGGTGGTCCTGCTGCACGGGCCGTTTGCGAACGCGGGTCACTGGCTGCGAGTCGTACCGGGTCTTGCCGCGTCGCATCGCGTGATCGTTCCCGACCTGCCTGGTCACGGCGCCTCGCAAGCGACCGATGCAGCGCTCACGGTGCCGGGGATCGTGACGTGGCTCGCCGAGCTCATCGCGCGGACGTGTGCTTCGCCGCCGGTCCTCGTGGGCCAGACCCTGGGCGGTGCGATCGTCGCACGCTTCGCGAGCCGCAACCCCGCCGCGATTCGCCGCCTGGTACTCATCGACAGCTTCGGGTTGGCGCCGTTTCAGTTGCCGCCCGAGTTTGCCCAGGCGCTGACCGAGTTCGTATCGCAGCCGACCGAGACTACTCACGAGGCGCTGTGGCAGTACTGCGCCTTCGACCTCGAACGGCTCCGCGCACGGATGGCCGAGCGCTGGGACACGTTCAGGGCGTACAACCTGCAGCTTGCACGGACTGACAGTGTGCGCAGCGCCGCAGCCACGTTGATCCAGGCGCTCACCCCCGCGATTCCCGTCGAAGAGCTCGCGCGGATCACCGTACCGGTTACGCTCGCGTGGGGACGGCACGACCTCGCAACGCCGCTGGCGGCCGCCGAAACCGCGAGCGCGCAGTTCGGCTGGCCACTGCAGGTCATCGAGGATGCAGCCGACGACCCGCCGGTCGAGCAGCCCGATGCGGTGCTCCGCATCCTGCGCACGGCCGCCGCGGAGTCCGATCGTGACTGATACGGCTCGTGCCCGGCGTCGGGGCTCGCCGGCTTGATCACTATCGATCAGCTGCCCGACGGCTGGCTCTTCGCCAAGGACACCGACAGCTCGCGCAGCAGCCGCGCCCCGTCGCCGCGCCAAGCGCTGCCGTGCATGCACGCCAGCGTCGTCGGGCGCTCGGCGGCGAGGCGCTCCAGGACGGCGGCCGTCTGCGGCGCGTGTGCGAAGTAATCCATCGGCGCGCGAAACGCCTCGCTTGGTCCCAGGATATCCGCCTCCGTCAACGCCACCTCGCCCGAGCCGCCCTGCGTGAAGAGGTCGCCGCAGAAGAAGGTGCGCGTGGCCACATCCAGCATCAGTCCGCATTCCCAGGCATGGGGCACGTGCGGCGTGTCGAACCAGCGCACCGTATGGCGGCCGAGCGCAAGCTCTTCGCCGTCCGCGAGCGCGCGCGGCGCGCGGTCCGCGAAGTCGCCGACCGACACCATCGCGGCCACCGCCCCGCACACCGGCACCGCCTGCGGCGCGGCGGCCAGGAAAGAATTGAGCGCACCGCATTCGTCGGCCTCGAAGTGCGACAGTCCGAGGTAGCGCAGCCGCTCGACGGGCAGTACAGCGCGGATCGCCTCGCTCACCAGCGGAAATATCTGTCGCATGCCGGTGTGGAACAGCATCGGCGCCTCGTCGACGATCAGGTACTGGTTGAAGCTGAACTTATCCGGCCCGCCCGGTATGGATATGGGCGTGTTGATGCGGTAGATGCCGTCCGCGATTTCATGGATGTTCGTGCCGGATTGCTGGTTGGTGATCATGGGCTCGCTCCGCTCGGGGTTTGACGAGGGAGTGTAACGACGGGCCCGCACGTTACACCTCCTCGCATGGCGGCACTTCTGATCGCCGATTGCAGGCCGTATGCTCATCTGGTGCGACAGCCGGCACCTCTTACGAACGACGACGCGGAGCTCGCGCGGCGCATGGCCGCGGCCGCGCCGGACCGGGACGCGGCCGCGGAGGCGGAGCTCTGCAGACGGTTTGCACCCCGTATCCGCCTCTACGGCCTTCGCCACCTGCGCAACGAGGCCGCCGCCGCCGATCTCGTCCAGGACGTGCTGCTCATGACA
>JBQGDL010000062.1:0-2794 GCA_052039045.1 Steroidobacteraceae bacterium | reverse complement strand
CCTGCGGGCAAGCCGATCGGCTGGCAGGAGGCCGCGGACTGGCAGGCCAACTTGACGCTGCTGAAGGAGACGGGCGCCGTCTCCGAGATCAAACCGCTGAGCGCGTACTATACCAACGAATATCTGCAGTAGGATCGCGCTCGAGCCCATGAAGCTGTAGGGAGGGCAAAGGCGCCATCGATCTCTCCGCGCACGCACGGCGGAATGCGCTTTGCCCACGCGTCGATATCGAGCGCGGCTGCCTCTCGCACGTGGGCACGGCGCTGCACCGTTTGAACGGCGAGCGGGTCGCATTGGCCCGCGCCTTTGCCACCCTACAGGTGCTGCGCTGCGCCCCAGGCGCAGCGCTCCCAATCCATGGGGGAGAGATCACCCAAGGCCGCCAACGCCGCAACCACGCCTGCGCCGTCCAGCAAGCTCGGAGCATGGATCAGCCGCAACGGCCCCGTGCTGGCGATCTTCGCCGTCGTGTTCGCATTGTGGGAAGCCGGCGTCCGAGCGCTCGGCGTACCCGACTACATCCTGCCGAGCCCGTCGGTGATCGCCACAAAGATCGTGTTTGACTGGCAGATTCTGCTCACGAACGCCCTCGTCACCTTGCAGGAGATTTTGCTCGGCTTCGGGCTGAGCGTGGTCATCGCCATCCCGCTCGCCGTCGCTGTGGTCTATTCGCGCATCTTCGAGCGTGTCGCGTTTCCCTTCATGGTCTCGCTGCAGACCATTCCGAAGGTCGCGCTTGCGCCCATCCTGGTGATCTGGCTCGGCTATGGGATCATGCCGAAGGTGATGGTTGCCTTCCTCATCTCGTTCTTTCCCATCGTCATCAATTCCGTGATCGGCATGCGCTCGGCGGAGAAGGAGATGATCTATCTCGTCCAATCCATGGGCGCGGGCGAGCTCACGACGTTCCTGAAGATCAGGCTGCCGAAAGCGCTGCCCTCGATCTTCGGCGGACTCAAGGTCGGCATCGGACAAGCGGTCGTGGGCGCGACCGTCGGCGAGTTCATCGCCGCCGAGCGCGGACTGGGCTATCTTCAGCTGATCTCCCAGGTCCGGCTCGACACGCCGCTGTTGTTCGCCGCCGTGGTCGTGCTCTCGCTGCTCGGCGTACTGCTGTTCAACGTCGTGGCCCTGATCGAGCGGATTGCGCTGCCTTGGAGCCGCGTGGCCACGGAAGTGGCCGAGTAGGATCGTGCTCGAGATGATGCGCGAAGGTCGGGTGGGGCCGGGCGCCGGCGATGCCCGCGCCGGCGTGCCGATCAGACTGTCCGGCGTCGCCAAGCGCTACGCGAGCGCGCGCGGCGGCGAAGTGCAGGCGCTCGCCGATATCGACCTTGCGATCGCCGCCGGGGAGTTCGTCTCGATCGTGGGGCCGAGCGGCTGCGGCAAAAGCACGCTCCTCATGCTCGTGTCCGGGCTGATCCCGCCGACGACCGGCACGATCGAGGTCGACGGCGCGCGGGTCAAGGGCGCGGTCGGCAACGTCGCCATCGTGTTCCAGCGCGACGTGCTGCTCGACTGGCGCACCGTGCTCGCCAACGTCCTCCTCCCCGTGGAGATCAAGAAGCTCGACGCGGCGACCCATCGTCGCAAGGCACACGACCTCCTGCGTTCGGTCGGGCTCGCGGAGTTCGAGGACAAGTATCCGGGCGAGCTTTCCGGCGGCATGCGCCAGCGCGTCGCGATCTGCCGGGCGCTGGTGCAGGACCCCGGGCTCTTGCTGATGGACGAGCCCTTCGGCGCGCTCGACGCGCTGACGCGCGAGCAGATGAACCTCGATCTGCAGCGCATGTGGTTGCGCGACCGCAACACTGTCCTCTTCATCACCCACAGCATCGAGGAAGCGGTGCTGCTGTCCGATCGCGTGGTAGTGATGTCGTCCCGCCCGGGCCGTATCGCTGACGTCGTCGTCAACGACCTGCCGCGCCCGCGCGGGGCGCATACCCGCAGCGAGGCGCGTTTCGTCGAGCGCGTCGAGCGGATCAGGCGCCACTTCCTGTCGCTCGGCGTGCTGTCGGAGACGTGAGAGGCACGGGCATGACGCTCTCCGGCGTGTGGTCTCGTCAATATCCCTGCGGCCCGAACACCTCGATTCCGAAGCGGCGCTCGAGCGCGCGGCCGAAGCGATATTTCATCTCCGGGCCCTCATAGGTCATCGGCGGCGTGCGCAGGAAACCGGTCTCCGGCTCGACCCGCAGCACCGTGAGCGAGGGGCCGTCCTCGGCGGCGATCGCGGGCATCTGCCGCTCGAGCTCGTCCCGCGTCTCGATCGTGCGGGCGCGCGGAAACCCCGCGGCGCGCGCGATGGCGGCATAATCGGCGCGGCCCTCGTTCACCATCGGCAACGCGCCGACCGTCTGGTAGACGCCGTTCGCGACCACGAAGTGCTTGAGGTTCGCCGCCGCCTGCGAGGCTTCCGTGAGCAGGCAGCCGAGGTTCATGCACAGCGACCCGTCGGCGTTGATCAGCCATACCGGCACCCGCGGCAGCGACAGCGCCAGCCCGAGCGCGAAGCTCGCGGCAAAGCCCATGGCGCCGTGCATGTAGAAGCTGTCCTCGCTCTTGGTCGCGGCCCACCATTCGTTGGCCGCCATCCCCAGCGCACAGACCGCGACCGCCTCGCCGCGACGACGGGCGAGCACCTCGATCGCCTCGCGAGCCCTCATGCCGCCCCCTCTCCTTTCACCAGCCGCCGTGTCAGGAACAACACGAACGGCCGCTTCTGCATCCGGCAGGCCTCGAACGCGTCGGGAATGACGCTCACATCGTCCGGTCGATCGACGATGTGATAGGG
>JBQGDL010000061.1:0-11887 GCA_052039045.1 Steroidobacteraceae bacterium | reverse complement strand
GCCGACGCGCAGGCCGAATTCGACGCTGCAGCGACACTCGTTGACGGCGACGATCGAGATTCCGTCCGGGGTCGAGCGCGGCTCGACGTCGATGCGCGGTGCGGCAGCGCCGGCATCGACGTGGACCGGCTCTGCGCGGTGAGCCATATCCGGCCGGTCGGCATACACCCAGCGGCCGTTCGAATCCTTGTAGCGATAGACGTCGGCCGCCGCCGGTCCGGCGGCGAGTGCCAGACAGGCGACAGCGACCAGCGGGCGTGAGTGCACCGAACGAGTCATGCCCCGAGACTAGCCGGACCGCCGGAGATTTCCAGCCCCGGGGCGGTGTGGCGGCACGGATACTCGACGGTCCTCACGGTCTGGCATTGCCGCACCCGAAGCTGCGCTCAGCCGTACCCGGCGACCGCGAGCCGCGTGCGCAGCGCCCGCTGCAGCGGGCCGTCGACCCTGCGGTCATAGCGACGCGCCTGTGCCCAGTCCCAGGCCCAGGGCTGGGCGGTGCGCAGCTCCGGCGGCTCGTCGGCACGTCGCGGAAACACGTGAGCGTGCAGCGCGGGCTCGAGGTTGCCGAAGATGGCGTAGTTGATGCGCACTGCACCGGTCAGCTCGAGCAAGGCCTGCCCGAGTCGCGCCATGTCGGCGAGGAACGCGGCCTGTGCCGCGGGGGCCAAAGTGTTGAGATGCGGCACGACGGGATCGGGAAGCAGCAGACAGTACCCCGCCAAGACCTGCGGATCGCCCATCACGACCCAGCCCGATGTCAGCCGCGCGACCTGGGTCGGATCGGTGCCCGCGCGGCAGGCGTCGACCCGGCGATGGATCGCGGTCATTTGCGGGGCATCAGCGCTCACCGAAGATCACCGGCAGGCGGACCTCGAGTGCGCGCAGCGCCGCCCGCGTCGTCGCTGCATCGCGGTGGTGGATCGCGCGCCAGCCGCAGCTTTCGGCACCGCGCACGTTGGCCTCCAGATCGTCGATGAACACCGTGCGCGCCGGCTCGAGGCCGAAGCGCCGCTCCGCCTCGCGGTAGATCGCTGCGCCCGGCTTGGCCACGCCCGCCCGGAACGAGGCGAGCGCGCCATGGACCAGCCCGGCGATCCCATAGCGCGCGTCGAGGTGTGTCCAGTGCAGATCGCCGACGTTCGACAGCAGATACACGCGATATTCGGCCATCAGCCCGGTCGCGAGCGCGAACATGTCCGGGGCCTCGCTGAACATGTCGAGCCACGAGGCGCGCAGCCGGCGCCGGTCCAGCGGGCGGCTGCAGGTGCCTGCGAGGCGCTCGAGAAAGGCCTCGCCATCGAGCTCGCCCCGTTCGTGCGCATCGAGGCCGATGCGCTCCAGCCACCCGGGAACATCGGTCAGATCGACACCTGAGTCGGAGAGGAAGGCGAGGAATGGCCGGTAATCGATCGGCAGGAGCACGTTGCCGACATCGAACACCACGTTCTCGATAGCGACGCGCTCAGCTTCCATGCGGCTGCCAGCCCAGCGTCAGAAGCAGGACGATGAAACCGACGACATAGGCGAGCGCCACATGCCAGCCCGCGCGCAGCCAGGCGGCAACCGAGCGCGCTTCCGGGAAGAGACCGGTGATCGCGACCCCGGCCGACGACCCGAACCAGATCATCGAGCCGCCGAAGCCGACGGCGTACGCCAGCATTCCCCAATCGTACCCACCCTGTGCGAGCGCGAGCTTGGTGAGCGGGATGTTGTCGAATACCGCCGAGACGAAGCCAAGGCCGAGCGTGGTCACCCACGAGGCGACCGGCAGACGCTCGACGGGCATCAACGACGCCGAGAGCACCAGCGCGAGCAGGAAGACCGTGCCGCGCAGGGTCACCGGCAGCACGGACCAGTCCGGACGCCGCAGCGGCGCGGCGATAGCGAGCGCCGCCCAGACCGCCGCACCGAGGAAGGGCCCACGGTCAGCGAGCGCCGGGTAGCGCAGATTGACGCTGAGATTGACGACGATCGCCACCGCGAGGACGAACGCCACGACGGCGAGCCGCGCCCCGTCGATCACCGCGCCCGACGCCGCGGCGCGAGCGATCGGCGAGTGCCGCTGCTGCTGCTGCGCCGCGGGAATGCCGAATACCAGCAGCGCCATCCCCGCCGCCACGTACGCGTGCAGCACGTCGACGGGGCTCACGCCCTCGATCCACATCATCGTCGTGGTCGTGTCGCCGATCACGCTGCCCGACCCGCCGGCATTCGAGGCCGCGACCAGCGCAGCGACGTAACCGATGTGCACCCGGCCGGCGAACACCGAGCGGGCGACCGCGCCGCCGATCAGCGCGGCCGCGATGTTGTCGAGGAAGCTCGACAGCACGAAGACCATGACGAGCAGCACGAAGGCGCCCCGCCAGTCGTCCGGGAGAAGGTCCGGCAATCGACGCGGCACGCCGCTCTCCTCGAAATGACGCGAGAGCAGCGCGAACCCCGTCAGCAGACCGAACAGGTTGGCGAGGACCACCCACTCGAGGCGCAGATGATGCGCGAGCCCCGTGAGCCCCGGCACGCCATCGAATCCCGTGAGGAGAAGCTTGTATCCGACGATGACGGCCAGACCGGAGAGCGCCACCTGCAGCGCCTGGCGGTGCAGCACAGCGACGCCTGCGAGCGTGAGTGCGAACAGCAGGAACTCCAGCGGCACGCCCGCGACCTCGATGCCGCGGCCCGCCCCGCCGACCGCGCCGCTCACCCGCGCCCCATCGCCGGCCTCGGCGGCCGGCGCGTTTCCCGCACGCCGGCAACTTTGAGCTCAATCCGCATCGCGCGCGCGCCGTGCGATCGCGACGATGCGGGCCCGTGGTATGAAGTTGAAATCCGTGGCAGAGGCGGCCGTGTACGCGCCCATCATGCGCCCGACGACGAGATCGCCGATCTGCAGCTCGGGCAGCGGGATGTCTTCACGGACGATGTCGATGCTGTCGCAGGTCGGACCGGCGAGCACCGACGGATGACGGGGGCCGAGGTGAGCCAGCGTGTCGAGCGGGTACAGCGCATGATCGTAGAGCTGGCCGCTGAAGGAGCCGTACAGCCCGTCGTCGAGGTAGTACCACCAGCGGCCCTCGCGCTGCGCGCGGCCGGTCACCGCCGCGACCCCGGTGCCGGCAGGCGCAACGATGAATCGACCCGGCTCGGCGATCACGCGCACGGTACGCGGCAGCCGCTTGAGTGCGCGACGGATCGGCTGACAGAAGCGCCCGATGGGCAGCGGGTCGCGGCGGTACGCCACCGGGAATCCGCCGCCGATGTCGAGGCAATCGAGATTGCGGAATCCGCGCGCTGCGGCATCGGCCATCAGGTCCCGGCAGGCGGTGATAGCCTCGACGTACTTGCCGGGGTCGGAAACCTGCGAGCCCACGTGAAACGACAGGCCGCGCACCGTAAGACCGAGATCCGCGGCCATGTCGAGCAACGCGGGCACGGCCCCCGGCTCGCAGCCGAACTTGCGCGAGAGATCGACGACAGCCGCGGGATTGCGGAACGAGACCCGCAACAGCAGTTCGGCACGGCGGCGGTGGCGCGTGAACTTGCGCAGCTCGTCGGGATTGTCGACCACGAAGCGGCGGATTCCGAAGCGCAGCGCGACGGCAATCTCGGTCGGGGTCTTGATCGGATGCGTGTGCATGCAACGCGCAGGCGGCACGCCCTGCGCGCGGACCAGCCGCACCTCGCCGCTGGTCGCTACGTCGAAGTGCGCGCCGAGGTCCTTGAGCTCCGTCACCACGGCCGCGTGCGGCAGGGGCTTGAGCGCGTAGTACAGATCGACGCCCGGCAGCGCCCGCCTGAGCGCGAGGTACTGCCGGCGCACCACTTCGCAGTCGACGATCAGGAGCGGCGTGCCGTGGCGGGTAACGAGACTGCGTATGCGGGCGGCCAACGCGGCCGCGGGTGGTCGCGCCGCACGCGCACCCGCGCCGTCCGTCATGGGTAGCCGACGTCCTCGCCCATGTCGGCGCGCAGAGCGGCGATATCCGGATCCACCGCGACCACGTTCTCCGCCGAAGCGGCGCGCCGCAGCCGGTCGCGCACGGCGTCCCAGAGCTCGCCGGCGGGCACCTCCTCCACGAGGATTTCGCGCGCACCGGACTTGTCCAGCGTGCGCAGGTTGACATACAGGTCGCGCGCGTAGAGATCCGCGCGGCGACCCGCATTGATCCAGGTCATGAACTTGTTGGCGAGGCGCGGCGGGCGCATCGCCAGCACCGCGACGCGCTCGTGGTCCACCGTCGACTGCGCGACGACTTCCTCGAGCGTCTTGCTCGTGACGATGGACAGCGGCGTGCGCGGCGCGTAGTGCTTGACGTCGCTGCCAGGCACGCGCGGTGAGGCGGCATCGGCTCCGCCGCGCACCGACGGCACCACTGCGCGCAGCTGCGAGAGCGTGATCGAACCTGGCCGCAGCACCCGCGGCGGGTCCTCGACGCAGGACACGATGGTCGACTCCAACCCGAGTTTGCAGTCACCGCCGTCGAGCACGATGCGCACGTCGTCGCCGAATTCCTCGCGCACGTGCTCGGCACGGGTCGGACTCACGTTTCCGTAGCGATTGGCGGAGGGCGCGGCGACGCCGCTGCCGAAGGCGCGCAACAGCTGCTGCGCGACGGGATGAGCGGGCACCCGCAGCGCGATCGTGTCCTGTCCGCCCGTTACGCCCTGGTCGACGGCGGGTGCACGCCGCAGCACCAGCGTCAGCGGACCCGGCCAGAAGTGCTCCGCGAGCTGGTGTGCGTACGCCGGCACGGCGAGCGCCCAGCGGTCGAGTGACCGCGGATGATCGATGTGCACGATGAGCGGATGCGTGGGCGGCCGCCCCTTCAGCTCGAACACGCGGCGGATCGCCCGACTGTTCTGCGCATCCGCGCCAAGTCCGTACACGGTCTCCGTCGGAAACGCGATGACTTCGCCGTCACGCAGCGCCGCTACCGCCAGATCAATCTCTTTCTGAGGAAGCCGTGCCGTCACCATCCGCGAATGATAGCCTCATTCCAGTTCGCGGCGCTCCCACCCGGCGGGGCTGCGCACCAGCTCGTAGGTCGGCCAGTAGTGCTTGTCGAGCTTGAGCGTGATCACCTCGGTGGAACCGTTCCACGTGATCGTCCGCAGCCGCAGCGCGTCCCGGTCCGCGTGTCCGTGCACCGCGTCGAGGAACGCATCGAGGTCCGGTGTCGGGCGGCCGTCGACCTCGACGATGCGCCGGCCGGCGAACAGGCGGTAGCGGGTGGCCGGAGAGCCGTAAGCGAAATAGGCCACGAACACGCCGTCAGGCGGTATGCCGCGCTGCTGCGCCATCGCACGATGGGGCTTATGGAGCACCGCGCCGGCCCAGACCAACAGCCGGTCGATGTCGGTGCCGCGCAGCGGCGCGGTGGTCAGGGTCAGCGTCTGCTCGGTACCGTCGCGCACCACCGTGAGGTTGACCTGCGGCGCCTGCGCGGCGCGCTCGACTTCACGGAAACGGTTCACCGGCTTGCCGTCGATAGCGAGCAGCAGGTCGCCCTCCCGCAGCACACCGACGGCAGGCGACCCGGCGACGACGCGCGCGACGCTCAGGATCTGGCCGCGCGGGCTGTGCGCTTCGAGCCGGCGAAGCCAGGCGTCCGGGACGCCGAGCTGGCGCGCGGAGGCGAGCGGTACGACCGAGAGTTCTGCCTCGAGCGAGTACAGCGGGTCGCCGCTGCGCGCAGCGTCGACCGCCTCGGTAACGAGATCGGCGGGGATGCCGCGGTTCAGCTGCACGAGCTCGCGATTGTTCTCGGCGGCGAAGCTCGACCAGAGCGCGCGAACGATGCCGCCCGGCCCGGCGAGCACGCCGTCGAAGTCCGTGGGAGCGTTGACGAGGCTCACCACCTCGAGGTTGGCATCGCGGAACTGCAGCGTGCGCGACAGCGGGAAGGCCACCGGCTCCACCGAGGCCACGGAGGTCGCGAGCGATCGCGGTCGCGAATCGGCGCCGAGCCCGACCACCGTTACGGATTCGCCGGGCTTGATCTCGCGCGCATCGAGCCGCGCGGCGCGGATCGGCGTGCCGTTGAGCAGCTTCGGATCGAAGGAGACGACCGACAGGTTGTGCAGCGGATGCACGTACTCGACCCGACCGGGCAGCTCGACCGAACCGCCGAACAGCAGCTTCACGTCGCCGACGGCCACGGGGACCGTGTTGCGGTCGACGACGACCAGCCCACGTGTAGCGTCGACGATCAGTCCGGTGCCGTGGTAGTTGCGCTCCGTGATACCCGCGACTGAGAACGGCATGTCGAAGGACACGAGCACGAGGGATCCGGCAAGTGCATCGGCGATCGGATTTCCCGTCGTGGCGAACGTGGCCCGCGCCGGCTCCTCCGCGCGCGGCGGCGGCGGCGCGGGCAGGTCGCTGCAGGGCCAGTACCCGGTCGCGTCGTCGCGGCGGCACACGCGCGCCGGGAACCAGCGCCGGTCCATGCGAACGGCGCGGGTCTGCGTGCCCTGCGGATCGTCGAGCGTCTTGTAGCGCAGCGGCGCATTGCCGCCGTCGGGGAGCGTCGCGACGGCCTTGGCGAAGTCCTCCAGAGCCGCGACCGGCTGGCCGGCGATGCTGGTGATGACGGCGCCGCGCGGCACCCCGGCCGCGCCCAGCACGTAGCCGGGGTTCGCTACGAACACGCCGCGCACCGCTGCGTTGAAATGACGCGCCATCTGATAGGAGAGCGTGTGCACGACCGCATCGCCGAACTCCAGATAGGCGTCGGGCGTGATCGAGTGCAGGTCCTCGACGCGCACCGCCTTCTCGTGCATCTCTCCACCGCGCCGCACCTCGATGGTGACGGTCTCGCCGACGGAGCTGTCGAGCATCTCGTCGAGCGGTTCGAACGTGGTGACCAGCCGACCGTTGATGCGCACCAGTATGTCGCCCGGCTGCAGCGCGCCCTCCGCCGTCGAGCCCGGCTGCACCTCGCTCACCGCCAGCATGCCCGTGAGGCCGGGGGCGGCGCGGCGGGCTTCGGCTTCGATCTCGGGCGGCAGTCCGAGCCGTGCCAGCTCGTCGTACGGCGTGTAACTGAAGACGGTTTCCAGCGTGCCGCGGGTAATCGGGTCGCCTGCCTGGATGCGCTGCAGCGCGCGCTGCACGCGTGCCAGCGGCAGGTAGAAACTCGACGCGGCGCCGCTGCTGCCGCCGGCATTCAGCGCCACGACGCGGCCGCGGATGTCGATCACCGGGGAGCCGGAGGAGCCGCCCGAGGTGCCGGATGCGGCCTGAATGTAGAAGGTGTTGAAGTCGTTGTATTTGCCGATGCCGTAATCCGGCGCCTCGCGATCGAGCCGCGCCAGCGTGCCGGCGAGGATCGACAGCTGCTCGCCGGCGTCGTTGCCCACGACGCGGATTTCGGTGCCGATGCGCGCGCCGTCGGGATACAGCGGCAACGCCGGCGGCGTGATGTAGCGCAGCTTCGCAGGGTCGTAACGGTAGAAACCGAAGTCGTGCACTGGATCCCGGTACACGGGTCGCAGCTCGACCTCCTCGCGATTCTGGAACACGGCCATCGCGATCACCGGTCCGGGCGTCACGACGTGGCGATTCGTGAGTATCAATCCGCGCTCGGCGTCGACCACGAACCCGGTCGCCTGGCTCGACTGGTTCCACTCAGTGTCGAAAGCCCGCGTCCCATCGATGACGATCGTGACGACCGCCGGCGCGATGCGCGACAGCGTCTCGTCCCACGCGTGGGTCTCGTCGACCGCCGCTGCACGCGAGGCAGTGAGCGCCAGGGCGGCGCATATCAGGACGCCCCGCATCAGATTGCGCGGCCGAATGCGGCGCGGAACCGGTCGGCGAACTCGCCCGGCGCCACGCGATGGTTCTGCGTGCCGGCATGCGCGATCTTGATCGCACCCAGGAGCGAGGCGATCCGGCCCGTGGTCTCCCAGTCGAGCCCCCGCATCAGGCCGTAGATCAGCCCCGCGCGGTAGGCGTCGCCGCAACCCGTCGGGTCGACGACCGCCTCGGCACGCACGGCGGGGATCGCGATCTCCCGACCGCCGGTCACGATCACGCTGCCCTGCGCACCCCGCGTCACGATCATCGCCTCGACCATTCCTGCCAGCCTCGCCAAATCCACGCCCGTCCGTTCGCGCAGCAGCTGCGCCTCGTAGTCATTGACCGCGATCCAGCGTGATCGTTCGACGAAGCCGAGCAGCTCGGTCCGGTCGAAGCGCGGCAGCTGCTGTCCGGGATCGAACAGCACCGGGATCCCCGCCGCTGCGAACTGCATCGAATGCGCGAGCATACCCTCGCGCCCGTCGGGGGCGATCACGCCCAGGGTTGCGCCGGCTTCGAGCGGCACGCGGTTGCGGTGCGAATGATCCATGGCTCCGGGATGAAAAGCGTTGATCTGGTTCGCATCCAGATCGGTCGTTATGAAGGCCTGCGCCGTGAACTCCCCGTCGATGGTGAGCACGTGGTCGGCGCGAACCCCACACTCGGCGAGCCACGCCGCGTAGGCGCCGAAGTCGATGCCGACGGTCGCCATCGGGGCACCTGCGCCGCCCAGCAGCCGCAGGTTGTAGGCGATGTTGCCCGAACAGCCACCGAAATTGCGCTTCATGCTCGGTACCAGAAACGACACGTTCAGCATGTGAATGCTGTCGGGCAGGATGTGCTCGCGGAAACGGCCGGGGAACACCATCACCGTGTCGTACGCCAGCGAACCGCAGATGAGTGAAAATGGGGACATTCTCTATTTCCAGAGCAGAACGCAGACCGGGAAACCGGTATCCCCGGAAATGGAGGATGTCCCCATTTTCACCCGAACAGTATCAGGCCCCAGGTCAGCGCGACCAGCAGCAGCATCAGCATCACGGCGGCGGACCCTGCGTCCTTCGCAAAGCCGGAGAGCGCGTGGCGCTCGGGTCCGATCCGGTCGACCACCACCTCTACCGCGGTGTTGAGGAGCTCCACCACGAGAAGCAGCAGCACGCTGCCTGCGAGCAGCACGCGCTCGACGGCGGTCTGCCCGACGAACAGCGACGCTGGCAGCAGCACGAGCGCGAGCCACGCTTCCTGGCGGAACGCGGCCTCGCTCGAGTAGCAGAGCCTGAGACCGCGCAGCGAATTTCGCGTCGCGAGCCAGAGCCGCCGCAGGCCCTGCGGCCGCCCGCTCTCGCGGATCATGCCGGCGTCCATGCCAGGTCGAGCTGACGGGCCGCCCGCACGTCGTCGAGCCGGCGCACGGGGAGCGTGTGCGGCGCGTCCTTGAGCTTCTCCGGTTCGGTCTGCGCCTCCTGGCGGATTGCGGTCATCGCATCGACGAAGCCGTCGAGATCGGCGCGGGCTTCGGTCTCCGTGGGCTCGATCAGCAGGCACTCCGGCACCAGCAGCGGGAAATACGTGGTCGGCGCGTGATAGCCGTAATCGAGCAGGCGCTTGGCGAAATCCATCGCACTGGTGCCGTGCTCGCGCGCCTCGCGCCGCAGCGTCAGGATGAACTCGTGGCTTGCGCGGCGCTCGGGGTAAGCGGCTTCGAACCCGGCCCGGGTGAGCCGCGCCAACAGATAGTTCGAGTTGAGCGTCGCGTATTCCGAAACACGCTGCATCCCCTCGCGGCCGAGCATGCGCATGTAGACGTAAGCGCGCAGCAGCACGCCGGTGTTGCCGGGGAAGGCCGACAACCGCCCGATCGTCTGCGGCAGATCGCGCTCGTCGAGCCAGCGGAACCGCTCGCCGTCGCGGCCGACCACGGGCACGGGCAGGTACGGCTGCAGACGCTCGCCCACACCGACCGCGCCCGAGCCCGGTCCGCCGCCGCCATGGGGCGTCGAGAAGGTCTTGTGCAGGTTCATGTGGATGACGTCGAAGCCCATGTCGCCGGGGCGCACCTTGCCGAGAATTGCGTTGAGGTTGGCACCGTCGTAGTACAGCAGCCCGCCCGCCCTGTGCACCACGTCGGCGACTTCGCGGATGCGCCTTTCGAAGACGCCGAGCGTCGAAGGATTGGTCAGCATGATGCCCGCGGTCCGCGGGCCGACCGCACTCCCAAGCGCCGCGAGATCGATGTCGCCACCCGGCAGCGATGCGACCTCGCGCACCGTGCAGCCACACATGGTCGCCGTCGCCGGATTCGTGCCGTGCGCGGCGTCGGGCACGATGATCTCCACGCGCTCCGCGTCACCGCGCGAACGATGGTAGGCGCGGATCATCGCCACACCGGCGAACTCGCCCTGCGCGCCCGCCATCGGCGTGAGCGACACGGCGCGCATGCCGGTGACGTCCTTCAGCATCTCCTGCAGCTCCCACAGACACTGCATGACGCCCTGTCCGGTCGACTCGGGCGCGAGCGGGTGGCGGCCGAGGAACTGCGGCAGCATCGCGTACTGGTTGCAGGCCCGCGGGTTGTACTTCATCGTGCAGGACCCGAGCGGGTAGAAGTGCGTGTCGATCGAGAAGTTGAGCTGCGAGAGGCGCGTGTAATGCCGCACCGCCTGCAGCTCCGATACCTCGGGGAGCCGCGGCGGGCTGCGGCGGCGCAGCGATTCCGGAACCGCGGCCGCCGCACCCTCGGGCGGGAATTGCGCGGCGGCGCTGCGACCCGGCGCCGACTGTTCGAAGATCAGCCTCTCGGTCATGAAGCACTCCGGAAGATCAGGCGGCCGCCGCGCTCGCCAGCACCTCGCCCAGCGCGCGCGCATATGCGTCGATGTCGGCCGCGGTGCGCGTTTCCGTCGCGCAGACCAGCAGTGCCGGACCGAGCGCGGGGTAGTGTGGCGTGAGGTCGTAGCCACCCACGATGCCGCGTGCCGCGAGTGCTTCGAGCAGCGGCGCCACAGGGCGGTCGACCTGCAGCACCGCTTCGTGGAAGCGCGGGCGGTCGAAGGCCGGTCGCACGCCGGGCAGGCGCGTCAGCGCCTCGACCAGCTGCGCCGTGCGCTGCATGCAGGTCTCCGCGACGCGGGCCAGCCCCTGCGCACCGAGCAGCGCCAGGTAGATCGTGCCCGCGCTGACCAGCAGGCCCTGGTTGGTGCAGATGTTGGAGGTCGCCTTGCTGCGACGGATGTGCTGTTCGCGGGCCTGCAGAGTGAGCGTGTAGCCGGGCCTGCCGTCGGCGTCGACCGTGCGGCCGACGATGCGCCCCGGCATCTGCCGAACGTGCTCCATGCGCGTCGTCATGAAGCCGAAGTACGGGCCGCCCGACGACAGCGGCACGCCGAGGGGCTGGCCCTCGCCGCAGACGATGTCGACGCCCTTCGTGCCCCATTCGCCCGGCGGCTTCAACACGCCGAGCGAGGTCGGATTGACGACGGCGATCACCAGCATCCCGGCGGCGTGCGCAAGGTCGGTGAGTGCGTCGACCTCCTCGAGCGCTCCGAAGAAATTTGGCTGCTGGATCACGAGTGCCGTCACGTCCTGGCCGCGGTACGGCCCGAGGGCGGATACCTCGAGATGTCCACCGCGCGCGTCGCAGGGCAGCACCTCGAAGCTGAGGTTCTGGTTGCTGGCGATCGCCGCGGCGACCGCGCGATAGGTCGGATTCGTGCTGGCCGGCAGCAGGATCCGCGCCGACTTCGAGCGACGGTTGGCGCGCACCGCCATCAGGCAGGCCTCGGCGAGCGCCGAGGCGCCGTCGTACAGCGATGCGTTCGCCGCCTGCATCGCCGTCAGGCTGGTCATCATGGACTGGAATTCGTAGACGAGCTGCAGCGTCCCCTGGCTCGCCTCGGCCTGGTAGGGCGTGTAGGCGCTGTAGAACTCGCCGCGCGTCACGATCGCCCAGATCGCCGCCGGAATGTGGTGCTCGTAGGCGCCGGCGCCGACGAAGTTGAGCTGCCGGCCGTCGCGCGCGGCCCGTTCCTCCATCAACCGGCCGATCTCCATCTCCGTGAGACCGGACGGGATCGACTGCAACGC
>JBQGDL010000060.1:0-34205 GCA_052039045.1 Steroidobacteraceae bacterium | reverse complement strand
CGATCGAGCGGGAGCCCCACACCGCGCCAGGCGTCGACCCCGCCGGCGAGCGGTCGTACGTGCCGGAATCCTCGCTCTTTGAGCCTGCGCGCGGCCACGGCGGCCGTGGCGTCGTTCGGGCAGTCGCAATAGACGACGATTTCGTCGTCGTGGTCGAGCCGCAGCCCAGCCACGTCCGGCACATGGATGCTGCCGGGGATCCAGCCGGTCTGCAGCCGCCGCTCGAGCGTCCGTACGTCGAGCACCGCGGCGCGCGCGCCGGAATCGAGCAGCGCGCTCAGCTCCGAAGGCGAGATCCGCGTCATGCGGATCTGCGCCAGAAAGCGCTGCCGCTGCCACCATTTGGCGCCCACGAACACCGCAAGCAGCGCCAGCAGGATCCACAGCGAGTACTGCCCGAGCAGCTCGAGCTGCTCGAGCACGGCACCCACGGCCTCGTGGAAGACGGCACCGAGCGCGATCGCGCCGCCCGCCCAGAGCGTCGCGCCTACCGCATCGTAGGCGATGAAGCGGCGGACGCTGGTGCCGGTCTCCCCGGCGAGCGTCGTCGCCACCGCGGCGAAGCCGGGGATGTACTTTGCGACGATCAGCGACGGCGCACCCCAGCGTCCGTATACCCGCCGGGTCTGGCCGATGCAGGAATCGGGCGACAGCGAGATCCGGCACATGAGCTTGAGCAGTGCTGCACCGAAACGCCGGCCGCCGGCGAACCAGATCAGATCGGCCACGATCGCCGCCAGAACGGCGACCAGCAAAATCGGCCAGAGCGACTCCCGATCGCTCACGGCCAGGGCGGCCGTCACGATCAGCGGAGGATACGCCGGCACGGGCAAGCCACCCTGATCCATCAGGACGCAGACGAATACGACCCACAGGCCGTATGTCTCGATGACGTGCAGCAGCGCTTCCACGATTGGCCGCAGGATCGCACAAGCGCCGGCGGGCGCGTCCAATCCCGCGCCGCACAGGCAAGGGTCGACGGTCGGCGGCGTTCCGCGTCGTCCAGCCTCTCAGTACTTCGTCACGCGCTGCATGGTGGCCCTGAAAAGGCCGGTCGCCTCCTGCGTGGAGAGCCCGCGGGCGGCGGCTTCGCGAACCACCCGCAGCAGAGCCTCCTCGAAGCGGATCTGGGTGGCGTCGCCGACGCCCGATTGGCCGTCGCGGCTCGCGATTGCAAGCGCTCCGCGGTCGCGGCTCTCGAGCCGGCCCTCGGCCAGCAGGCGCGCATATGCGGCCTCGACCTCTGCGACGTCGACCGTGAGCTCGCGCGCGACGCGCTCGCTGCAGGGCAGCAGCGCTCCGGCCGGCAGCGCGCCGACCTCGATGTCCGCATGGATCACGTCGTAGATGCGGTCCGCCACCGACGGGGCATGCTGGCTGCGCAACGCCCGCCGCCACCGCCCCGTTCTTGTCGCCCAGTAGTCGTCCATGCGTGTCTGCTCGATTTCGACCGAGGCGGCGCCCGGCCTGCGGTGACGGTCAGTGCTCGTGCGGCGGACTGGCGCCCGATGGCACCTTGTCGTGGTGGACCGGATTCGGATTGCCCCGGGCGCAGGGCGAAGCCGGTGCGGTGCGCGGATCCTTCTCGCCGCAATCCGCACCCGGCGCGGTCGACGCGGCGCGGGCTCGCGTCGCACGTTCGTCGGAAGACGGGGCGGTCCGCGCTGCGCGCGCAGGTGCCGCCGGCGCGTCGGCGATCCGCTCCCCGTTCGCATCGTCCGCATCGTCCGCCTTGCCGATGCTCGCGGGCGCGTTTTGCCGCTTGCCGGCCGGAGCGCCGCTCGGGGTCTCCCGCGGCGCGAGCACCGTAACGACGGGAACGCGCTGCGCCACAACGGTGACCGCCGGCGTGACCGGCGCTGCTGCCGGCACCGGGGCCTGCGCGCTCGATTGCGCGGCTGCGGACGCGGCACCCAGAGCTCCTAGAATGCCAACGAGGGCGATTGGCCTCATCCCTGCTTTCATCGACAAATCTCCGTCCAACGGCGATTTGGGCGAGAGTCTTGCATTGCCTTCCCTGCGAGTACGCGGAGCTGTGTCTTGGATTCGATACGCCGGGTTTCACATAAGGCCGGCGGCGCCGCTGCGTGCCCGTGGCGTCCGGGCTGATCTTCGTCTGCTCGGGCATGTTCCAGGCGCTCACACTGCCCGCGCTCGAAAGCAGCGCGGGCAGGTTGCTCACCTTCGTCGTGCCTGCGGTCTGGCTGGCCGGCTGGCCAGCGCCCTACGCCTCGAGCACGTCTGGTTTCAGTAGCGAGCGTGGCGCTGCAGGCCGTGACGAGCCTACTTCTGCTGCGCCACGCGCTGGCCGCCGGCGTTGCCGCCGAAGTTCCAGCGCATGCCGATGCCGTAGGTCGTGACGTCGTCGCCGAACTCGCCTTCCGCGAAGGCAGAGAACTGGTCGGTGAAGAACCAGCGCGCCGCGGCGCCCAGTGACGTGTCGTCACCGCTGTCGGAGTAGTCGTAATAGTTCACGGCACCCTCGAGCTCGAACGCCGGCGACACGCGGCCGCGCAGACCCATGCCGAGCAGGAAGCCGTCGTCGTCGACGCTGAAACCGCCGAGCCCCGGCACGCTGACCTCCACCTCGGCGCTCGCGTAACCGAGCTTGCCGTAGAGATCGGTGCTGTCGGACAGCGACCATGCGTAACCGCCGCCTAGCGTCATCGTCGTGTAATCGACGTCGGCGCCGCCGGACTCGGCACTCTGATCGGTGTAGGTCCCGAACAGGAACACCTGATCGGTGATCTCGACCGAGCCGCGCAGCCCGAATCCGTCGAGGTCTTCATCGGAGCCGTCGATATCGGTGGTGATGTAGGCCAGGTCGGCATACGAGTAGCTGACGTCGTCGGCATTGGCGGCGGAGGCCAGGCCAAGGGACGCGGCAACCAGTGCGGAAAGTAACTTCGAACGCATACACACTCCTTGATGTGGTGGGACGATCCGCCGCGAGCGAGGGCCTGACGCCGGATCGAGCTCCCGGGTGGAGCGCAGCCTAGTTCCGTCATTCCGGCATGCCCATAAAAAGGGCCCGGAACTGTGAGCCTGATCACTGGAAAATCCGGGTTGTCGCGTGCGCGCGACGGAACCCGGGCTAGCCCGGGAGGGCCTGTCCTGCGCGCCAGCCGCTGCGACGCATGCGTTCGACGAGCGACACGACTTCGTTGCGCGCGGCACGCGCGTGCACAGGCAGCACGAGCAGGTCGCCTTCGCGCGCCCACGCGAGGGCCGCCCGCACCGCGTCGACCTCCGAGAGACGCACCGGCAGCGCCGACTCGGCATAGCCGCAGCGAAGCAGCGCCGCATGCAGGATCGCCGGCACTTCGCCGGGCGCGCGGCCGCGCAGAAAGCCCTCGATCTCCTTGATGACGATCAGGTCGGGGTGCGCTGCGGCCGCGGTCGCGGCGAGCTGCTCCATGTCCTTCGTCTGGCGGTTGCCGGCCTGGCCGAGCACGAGCGCCAGTCGCCCGGTGCCGCGCAGGTGTCGCGCCACCTCGAGCAGCCCGCGCAGCCCGTCGGGGTTGTGAGCGTAGTCCATCAGCAGGCGCACGCCGTCGACCTCGTAGCGCATCAGCCGCCCCGGGTTGTCGCCTGGTTCGCCGCCGAAGCGCGCGAACACGCCGGCGATCGTCCGGGCTTCGATTCCAAGCGCGAGGGAGGCGAGCGCCGCGGCGGCGAGATTGGCGACGTTGTAGTCGGCGCTGCCGTCGACCGTGAGCGGCATCGCATCGATGGTGCCGAGATCCGATTCTCCGCCGCGCAACCCGGCCACGAGCCGCCCGGCGCGCACGCCGGCGGTCGCGCCGCCGTGTGTGCGGTGCGCCGCGAGCAGAGCGTCGTCCACGTCGTGCGCGAACCAGCCGATCGGTCGGCCGGTGGCCGGCGCGCGCGCGCGCAGCTCGGCGTCGTCGGCGTTCACCACGAGCAGTCCGTCGGGCCCGACCAGGTTCGCGACCACGAGCTTGACCTCGGCGAGCGCGTCGAGATCGTGGATGCCGTACTCGCCGAAGTGATCCGAGCTGACGTTGGTGACCACCGCAACACGCGCCTGGTTCAACGCCAGGCCGCGTCGCAGGATGCCGCCGCGCGCCGTCTCGAGCACGGCGGCCTGCGCGCGTCGGTCGCGCAGCACGGAGCGCGTGCCGACCGGTCCGGAGTAATCTCCGGCGGTGATCAGCGTGCCGTCGAGGAACAGCCCGTCGGTGCAGTTGTAGCCGGTGCGCCAGCCGTGCGCGCGCGCACAGGCGGCGATCAGCCGCACGGTGGTGGTCTTGCCGTTGGAGCCCGTGACGACCGCCGTCGGCACGTCGTGCAGCGCCGTCCAGCGGATGCCGCCGGGCGCCGGCAGCGCGTCGAGCGCAATATCGATGTGGCCGTTGCCTGCGCCCAGCGTCAGCACGTCGTCATCGAGCAGCCAGGGAAGATCGCGCGCGGCGGCGGAGTCGATCAGCGCCATCAGATCCGGCCGGGCTTCCAGCGATGCCAGGTGCTTGAGACGCGCGAGTGCAGCGTTCTCCCTGAGCACGGGCGGCAACGGCGGCGGCGGCGCCGACTCCGCAGCGGCGCGGCTCATCGCCTCCTGCAGCCCTGCCCAGCGAAGGGGATCCAGCTCGAGAAGCGCCGCGGCAAGCGCCCATTCGTTGAGCTCGGTGGCGGTGAAGAGCTGATCGACCGGCGCCGGCACGGCGAGCGAGGCGCCGTCAGCGTGGATCCGCGCCACGGGAAAAGGGGACATTCTCGATTTCCGCTCCGCGGGCAATACGCGACCGTGGGCGTTGTCGGACGCGGAAATCGAGAATGTCCCCTTTTCGGTCCAGCCGAGGCGCGCGTGCGCGCGTTCGACGCGCGCGCGCCAGCCATCGACGAGCGCGGCGTCGGGCGCGACGCCGACGACGTCCAGCACCGCGCCGGGCGCATCGAAGAACAGATTACTGCCGGTGAGGCGCCTCGAATTCTCGAATGGCAGTGACGCCGGCCCGTTCAGTCCTCGGCCTCCGGTGCGAAATGAATACCGCGTTCGTCGCGGATCAATCCCTCGAGACTGGTGAAGACCGGCTCCTCGCGTGCGGCCTCGGACACGAGCGCCTGCGCGGGTGCGACGGCCGGGGCCGGCGCCGGCTCGGATGAGCCCGCCGGCCGGAACTTGGTGATCTGCTTCCAGGAGCGCGTCAGCGCATCGGCGAAGACGAGCAACAGGTCGCCGGCGCGGCCCATGTTGAGCGCCGCCTCGATCGCCTCGCGCTCGTCGGGGATGATCGTGATGCTCTCCTTAGGCACGCCGGCGCCCAGCAGCGTCCTGGCGAGGATCCGCGGCACCTCGTCGCCGTCGCGGTCGCGGAGGTTATCGTCGCGCCGGCAGATGTAGTGGTCGAAGCGTCCCGCTACCGCGAGCGCGATCGCCTGCAGGTCCTCGTCGCGACGGTCGCCCGGGCCCGCCATCACGACGATCCGCCGCCCGGTGACGTCGAGCCGCTGCGCCAGTTCCGCCATGACACCAACGGCGTGCGCGTTGTGACCGTAGTCGAACAGCACCTTGAACGGGTGCTCGCTGAAGACGTTCATCCGCCCCGGTGCCTGGAAGAAGGTCGTATCGAACGTACGCAGCCCCTGGCGGATCGCGTCCAGCTTTATCCCCAGTGAGAACGCGATCGATGCGGCGAACATCGCGTTCTGCACGTTGTGCAGCGCGCGCCCCTCGAGCGTGGCGGGGATGAGGTGGGTCCACAGCAGCGGGATGTGGCTGCCCTTGTCGTAGAGCGTGATCATCTGCCCGTTGACGCCCGCCTCGAGCGCACAGGCACGACCCCCCGCGCGCACGTGCTCGCGCACCAGCGCGTGACTCGGATTCATCGTGACGTAGCAGATGCTGGTGGCGTCGGTGTACCCCGACATCCGCACCACCAGCGGATCGTCGGCGTTGAGCACGGCGCAGTCCGTCGCGACCTCGATCACGACGCGCTTGACCTCGGCAAGCTGCTCGAGCGTGTCGATGCCCTTGAGACCGAGGTGATCGGACTGCACGTTGAGCACCGCGCCAACGTTGACTTCGTGCACGCCCATCCCGGCGCGCAGCAGCCCGCCGCGCGCCGTCTCGAGCACCGCGATGTCGATCTGCGGATCGGCGAGCACCATCTGCGCGGAGACCGGCCCGGTCATGTCGCCCTGCACCGTGCGCTGGCCGTCGATGTACACCCCGTCGGTGGTGGTGAGCCCGGGCGTGCAGCCGGCCATCTTGGCGATGTGCGACAGCATGCGCGCGGCGGTGGTCTTGCCGTTGGTGCCAGTGATCGCCGCGATCGGCACGCGCGACGGCGTCCCGGCCGGGAACAGCATGTCGATCAGCGGCCCCGCGACGTCGCGCGGCGTGCCCTCCGAGGGGGCTACGTGCATGCGGAATCCCGGCGCGGCGTTGACCTCGCAGATGCCGCCGCCGATCGTGCGGTAGCTCTCGGTGATGTCGGGCGAGAGGAAATCGACGCCGCCCACGTCGAGGCCGATCGCCCGGATCGCGCGCACCGCCATGTCGCGGTTGTCGGGGTGGATCACGTCGGTGACGTCGGTCGCCGTGCCGCCGGTCGAGAGATTGGCGGTCTTGCGGAGGCTGACGACCTGGCCCGCCGGCGGCACCGAGCCGGCCTGCAGTCCGGCGCGGGCGAGCATCTGCTCGGCCTGCGTATCCAGCTCGAGCCGCGTCAGCACCTTCTCGTGCCCGACGCCCCGGCGCGGATCCTGGTTCACGATGTCGATGAGCTGCGCGATCGTGTGCACACCGTCACCCACGACGTGGCCGGGCGTGCGACGCGTCGCCGCGACGAGTTCGCCGTTCACCACCAGCAGCCGGTGATCGTCCCCCTCGAGGAAGGTCTCGACGATCACCGAGCGCGAGTGCTCGCGCGCGATGCGAAAACCCTCCGCGACCTCCTCGTCTCTGGTGAGGCGGATCGAGATGCCGCGGCCGTGGTTGCCGTTGTAGGGCTTGGTGACCACCGGGTAGCCGATGCGCCGCGCGGCGCGCAACGCCTGCGACTCGCTGTGCACCAGCTCCTGGCGCGGCACCGGGAGCCCGAGCGAGGCGAGTATCTTGTTTGTCTCCTCCTTGTCGCTCGCAAGCTCCACCGCGATGTGCGGCGTGCGGCCGCTCACCGTCGCCTGGATGCGCTGCTGATACTTGCCGTGGCCGAGCTGGACCAGTGACTGGTCGTTGAGCCGCAGCCACGGGATCTTGCGCGCCTCGGCAGCGCGCACCAGCGAGGCGGTGGACGGACCGAGCGCGCGGCGCTGCGCGAAGCGGATGAATTCGTCGCGCGCCTCGGGCCAGCTCCAGCCCTCGGGCACGACGTCGCGCGGGCGGATCTCCTCCGGCAGCAGCGAACAGAGCAGCCGCATGCCGAGCTCACCGGCCGCCACGCCCTCGTCGCGCTGCGCGAACTCGTAGATCACGGTATAGACGCCGGCCCGGCCGTCGACCCCGCGGGTCTTGCCGAAGGTCACGTCCTCGCCCGCCACGTTCTGCAGCTCGATCGCCACGTGCTCGAGCACGTGGCCGAGCCAGGTGCCCTCGTCCTCGCGCATGCGCCTGAAGAAGCCCCCCGGCTCGCGGTAGGAGCAGCCGTGCTCGGCAAGCCCCGGCAGCGCTGCGGCCAGACCCTCGATGTAGCCCGCGCCCAGCCGGCCGGTCGGCCAGGCCTCGAGCGCGCCCAGGTCGAGCTCGAGCCGGATGACTGGGAACCTGGCGTAATGCGACGGGCCGACGTAGACAGAACGGTCGAGGATGCGCATGTGGTGTTACTCGGGTGCGCGGCCGTTATCGGCAGCGCAGACGGGTCGCCCCGCGCCCCAAAGGATCCCGTCAGCCGCCAGGACGGCGAGCACCTCTCGACGGAGCATGACCTGACCTCGGTGTTCTTAGATTCCCGGCCGACAGGAGACAACGCTACGCGCGCCATGCGCCGGCTGCAATTGGGCGTCGGTGCCCCCGGGTAGCAGCCGCCCTCCAGCATGCCAGGGCAGCTCGTCGGGACTACGTTCCCCGCGACCGGGCGAGGGCCGTCACTCCTGTCACCCAGGTCACCCCCGCAAAGAAGAACCGCCCCATAGCGCCTACGGGGTAGTAGGTCATCCCGATGTCCGGCTTTTCATCGGTGAGGTTGTTCACTCCCGCGTAAACCGACAGGCCACCGTCCATCGAATACCGGGCGTACAGGTCGTGGACCTCGTGCGCCGAGAACCGACCGAGCTCCCACCCGAGATCGAATACGGCCTGCCATTCCGGCGCCTCGCTTTCGCCGTCGATCGGAGCCTGCCCCAAGTCCTTGTCGGGCGCGGCTCCGGAGGTTGATAAAGGTCAGGTCCTCGAGCTTGTTGCCGAGAAGGCGGAAGGTGAACAGGCCGTAGTTGTGCGACGTGTCGAGTTGATAAAGCACCTCGAAGTCGTAGCCCTCGGTCGTGAATTTCGCGACGTTCAAAGGTCGCTGCACGAAATCGATCACGCCACCGACACCTGGCTCGCGTGTCTGCAGACCGCAGAACTTGTTGTCGAGAGTCGGCAGGTCCACGCAATTCTCTGCACCTTCCTGGGGGCTGGCGGTGTTGATCGCGTCGGTGAGCTCGATGTCGTAGTAGTCGATCCGGAACAGCACGTATCCTCGTCGAGCCCGATGCCGATCGCGAACGGGTTGTACGCGAGCACCGTGAGCAGCCGTCCGAAGCGATCGCGCTCACGGAAATGCTGGTCGATCACGAAGCGGTGGTGAGCCTGAGCCCAGGCGCGAGGCGCACGCTGCCCGAGATCGCGGACGAGCCCTCGTCGCCGAAGGCGATCAGGTGCTCGGATAGGATGCTCGCGCCGGCGCTGGTGCCACCCACGGTGACGCCGTGTGCGTTGCGGCGCGCGTGCTCCACGACTCAGCGGCTTGCGCCCCCTCGACGGCCCCGGCCCCAGTCAGCCGGCGACCCCAGCAGCGCCAGGGAACGAGGGCTGTTGGCGGCGCATCACGAGACCAAGCCCGGCCAGCCCAAGACTAAACAACCCAAGGCCGGTCGGTTCGGGCACCGTTCGACCGCGACCCCAGAACAGAGCGTCGTCTTCGAAACTGCGCCCATCGGCGAACAGCAGATCCATGAAATGGTCGATTTCAACGTGAGTGACGGTGATCTCGAGTCCCGTCAGTACATCCACGGCCCTGAATACGATGAACGGAGGCGCGAACTCGCAGTCATCATTGGGACAAGTACCGAGGAAGTCGGCGACCACGAGGCCCGAGACTTCATTCGGCTCGAAGACGGCCACGCCGGACAGCATGATTCCCACCAGCTCATCGAACCCGAAGCGCGTCACCCTGCAGCGTATGTCGGTTTGGCTTTCAGGATCGCAGCCGCTGGCGTCGTTGTCCCAGATCGGCTGGTCGTGCTCGAACGTCACGCTCAGTTGCGCGGGCATGGTACCCCCACACAGCTCCGGGAACTCGGCGGGGAAAGACGGATCTTCCGCGTCCGTGCAGTTTGCATATATACCGTCCTCGCGGAACCCACCTTCAAGTAAACCCCAGTAGTAAGTGGTCGTAAGCGCCGAGGCGGGCTCGGCAACCGCGTATAGCGCGACCAGTGCGAAGAATCCCCACATTCTCAGGTGCTGCATGGCGAGTCCCTCCCTGCGCTTCCCCCTCTGATGTGCGTCACTGCCACGATCCGTGCTCACCATCCCTGGAGACGCAGCCATCGGCACGATTTTACTCCTCGTCGTCGACGTCGGCGACCATCACTGGCCGGCCCGACGGCGCAGCCTCACCGGTCGCGATCGCGGTCGCGCGGGGGTCTGAGCAAGCGCGCCGAAGCGACGCGCGAATGGAGGTTGAAGGTCGCGCCGGCGACCAGCAGATGCACCTTGAGCCCGAGCATGCAGAGCGGCTGCCCTTCCTCGATGCTGTCCATGGAGGAGTAGGTGATGTGGGACGCGTCGACCACCGTCACGCCGCCGCTGCCCTCCACTTCCAGCAGGTTGCTCGGGCCGATGAACGCCGCCGTGTCCTCGTCGAGGCCGATGCCGACCGCGAACGGGTTGTAGGCGAGGGCCGTCAAGAGCCGCCCGAAGCGGTCGCGCTCGCGGAAGTGCTGGTCGATCACGAAGCGGTTGGTGAGCCCGAGCCCCGGCGCGAGGCGCACGCTGCCCGAGATCGCGCTGGAGCCTTCGTCGCCGAAGGCGATCATGTGCTCGGAGAGGATGCTCGCACCGGCGCTCGTGCCGCCCACCGTGACGCCGTGCGCGTTGCGGGTCCGGATGAGTTTCGCGACCGGCGTGCCGCCGAGCAGCGTCGTCAATCGCAACTGGTTGCCGCCGGTGAAGAAGATACCGCTCGCCTGCTCGAGCCGTTCGAGCCGGCTCCGCTCCTGACAGTCGCGGCGCGTGTCGAAGTCCATCACCGCAACGCGCGCCGCACCGAGCTTGCGGAACACCTCCTCGTAGCGCCGGCCGGTCTCGTGCGTCCGGCTCGCCGTCGGGATGACGACGATGTCGGCGCGCTCGCCGCCCGATAAGTCGACGAAGCGTTGCAGGATGCGCGGGTCGTTCTCCTTGTTCTCCGCCCCTCCGATCGGGACGATCCAGCCGCGCGTCTCGCCCTCAGGGACCTTGCTCGGCACCAGTCACGCTCCTCGTCTGCGCCTCATGCTGCGCATTATACGGGGACGGTCCGGCGTCGTGTCCGGCGTGGCCGACACTCGCTTCGGGATTTGTGAAGGAGCCCGAGCGCGTGATGAAGGTGTAGTCGCCCTCCACCGCCATCAATCCAATCAGTATCAGCAGGCACAGCGGAGGCACGAGGATCGCGACCTTGAGCGCGAGACGCTCCCATTGCATGTGCATGAAGATCGCGACGATGAAGCCGGCCTTGAGGAACATGAACAGCAGGATCAGCGACCAGCGCAGCGCGCCCTGCAGGTGAAAGTAGTCAACCGCGTAGGAAAACGTGCTGAGTACGAACAGGAGCAGCCAGATCCACAGATAGATCGCGATCGGATGCTGCTGGCCTTCTTTGGCGGACACGGCGAACCCTCACCAGAGATAGAAGAACGCGAAGATGAACACCCAGACCAGATCGACGAAGTGCCAGTACAGGCCCGCGATCTCGACGATCTCGTAACTGCCCCTGCGGTCGTACACGCCACGCCAGACGCGCAGCGCGACGATCGTCAGGTAGATGACGCCGGCCGAAACGTGCAGGCCGTGGAACCCGGTGATCATGAAGAACGACGCGCCGAACTGCTCGGCGCCCATCGGGTTGCTCCAGGGCCGCACGCCCTCGTCGACGATCAGCTTGGTCCACTCGAAGGCCTGCATGCCGACGAAGGTCGCGCCGAACCCGGCGGTGATCAGCATCAGGGAGGCGGTCTTGCCGCGCCTGCGGCGGTAGCCCATGTTGACCGCCATCGCCATCGTGCCGCTGCTCGAGATCAGGATGAAGGTCATGATCGCGATCAGGATCAGCGGGATGTGCTGCCCGAAGATGGTGAGCGCGAACACTTCGCTCGGATTCGGCCACGGCACGGTGGTCGACATCCGCACGTGCATGTAGCCGGTCAGGAAGCATGTGAAGATGAAGGTATCGGACAGCAGGAAGATCCACATCATCGCCTTGCCCCACGGCACGACGAAGGCCTGCTTGTCCGATCCGAAATCGCTCGCGACCCCTGGCAGACCCGGCGTGATGCCGGCCGGGTGTACGACGCTCGTTGCGGTCTCCACTGCCATATGCATTTGCGCCTTTGTCAGGTCGTGAGCAGCAATCCGAAGAGTATCAGCCAGACCAGCAGCAGGTAGTGCCAGTACACCGTGCACAGCTCCATGCTGAGACGCACGTCATCGAGCGCGGCGCCGCGCGCAATCCGTGCCGTGGTCCTGGTCCACGCCACGAGGCCGCCCATGATGTGCACCGCGTGCACGCCGGTCAGCAGGTAGAACGCCGCGTTCGCCGGGTTGAGCGCCGCGTAGTAGCCGGCGGCCTGCAGCTGCTGCCAGCCGAGGTACTGTCCGGCGAGAAAGGCCGCCGCGAAGGCGCCGCCGAGCCACCACGCGGTGCGCGCGCGATCCAGCTCGTCGCGGCTTGCTGCGGAGCGCGCCCACTGCATCGCAACGCTGCCCAGCGCGAGCAGCAGCGTGTTGAGCCAGAGCACGCGCGGCTCGGCGAGCGGATGCCAGTCGTGCGTGAGCCCGTGCGCCATGCCGTGGCCCATGCGCATCCAGTAGCCGGTGATGAAGAGTCCAAAGAGCGAAGTCAGGATCGCGAGGAAGATCCACAGCCCGATGCGCGCCGGGGGCGGGCCGATTGTGCCGGCGGATTCGCGGCCATCGGCGGTACCCTGCACCTCCCACGGCCGCGCCGTCAGCCGACGCACCGCCAGCCACCACACGACCACGCCGGCGACGATGCCGGCGAAGGCGACCGTCAGGCTCACGTGTGGCGGCCGCCCTGGTCGTGGTGGCCCGGCGCGTGCTCGTGACCCTTGCCGTGTCCCGGGCCGTAGCCGTGACCGTGGCCGTGAAACTCGGCCGGCTCCCCGCCGACCGGCGGCTGGTTCTGCGGCACGAAGTCGTCCTTGAGCCCGGGCACGCCGTACTCGTAGGCCCAGCGGTATACGACCGGCAGCTCCGGCCCCCAGTTGCCGTGACGCGGCGGCGTGTCGGGGGTGAACCACTCGAGCGTGGTGGCGCGCCAGGGATTGGGACCCGCTTCCTTGCCGTTCTTCAGGCTCCAGACGAGATTGAACAGGAAGATCAGCTGCACAGCAGCCACAAAGAACGCCGCAGTGCTGATCGCCTCGTTCATCACGTGCACCGAATCGGGGATGAAGTACGTGTCGCCGAGCGCGTAATAGCGCCGCGGCACGCCGAGGATTCCGAGGTAGTGCATCGGCAGGTAGACCGTGTAAAGACCGAGGAAGGTGCACCAGAAGTGGATGCGGCCGAGCGTGTCGTTCAGCATCCGGCCGGTCGCCTTCGGATACCAGTGGTAGATCGCGCCGAACAAGACCAGTATCGGCGACACGCCCATCACCATGTGGAAGTGGGCGACGACGAAGTAGGTGTCGGAGAGCGGCACGTCGACGGTCACGTTGCCGAGGAACAGTCCGGTGAGCCCGCCGTTGATGAACGTGAACACGAAGCCGATCGCGAACAGCATCGGGACGGTCAGGTGGATGTGCCCGCGCCACAGTGTCAGCACCCAGTTGTAGACCTTGATCGCGGTCGGCACCGCGATGATCAGCGTGGTCGTGGCGAAGAAGAATCCGAAGTACGGATTCATGCCGCTCACGTACATGTGATGCGCCCAGACCACGAAGGACAGCGCGCCGATCGCGAGGATCGCCCACACCATCATCCGGTAACCGAAGATGTGGCGGCGCGCGTGCGTGCTGATCAGGTCGGAAACGATGCCGAACGCCGGCAGCGCGACGATGTACACCTCGGGATGCCCGAAGAACCAGAACAGGTGCTGGAACAGCAGCGGGCTGCCGCCGCTGTGCCCGGTCTGCTCGCCCATCGACACCAGCGCCGGCATGAAGAAGCTGCTGCCGACGTGGAGGTCGAGCAGCATCATGATCGCGCTCACCAGCAGCGCCGGAAACGCGAGCAGGCCGAGGATCGTCGCCATGAAGATGCCCCACACCGCGAGCGGCATCCGCATCAGCGTCATGCCGCGGCAGCGCGCCTGCAGCACCGTGGTGACGTAGTTGAGACCGCCCATCGTGAAGGCGACGATGAAGATCGCGAGCGAGACGAGCATCAGCGTGATGCCCCAGTCCGCGCCCGCGGTGCCGTGCGAGATCGCCTGCGGCGGGTACAGCGTCCAGCCCGCGCCGGTGGGGCCGCCTGGCACGAAGAAGCTCGCGACCAGCACCAGCACGGCGAGCAGGTACACCCAGTACGAGAGCATGTTCATGTACGGGAACACCATGTCCCGCGCGCCGCACATCAGCGGAATCAGGAAGTTGCCGAACCCGCCGAGGAACAGCGCGGTGAGCAGGTAGATCACCATGATCATCCCGTGCATGGTGACGAACTGGTAGTAGTCGTTCGGCGCGATGAAGCGGAAGGTGTCGGGGAAGCCGAGCTGCATCCGCATCATCACCGAAAGCACCAGCGCGACCAGGCCGATTGCCATCGCGGTGAGCGTGTACTGGATCGCGATGACCTTGTGGTCCTGGCTCCAGATGTACTTGGTGACGAAGGTCTGCGGATCGTGCAGATGCACGTTCCGGTCGGCGATCGCAACGTATGCCATCGGTCAATCCCTCCGCGCCGCCATGTGGACGCAGCGCTGCATCAGTGCTCCGCCTGCCCGGTATCGCGCGCCGCGCCGCCGCTCTCCGCCGCGCTCGCGAGCCGCGCGGGCTCGCCGCGCAGCGTGCCGATGTACGCGACGAGGTCGGCCGTGGACCTCTCGTCGAGCGTGCGGCCGAGCTGCGCCATCTGCGCGCCGTAGAAATCCTGCGGGTGGCGTCCGCGCACGCCGGTCCGGAAGTTGTCGAGCTGGCGGACCAGGTACCAGTCGCTCTGATTCGCGAGCCGCGGGGCCTTGGTCGACCACACGCCCTGCCCGTCCGTGCCGTGGCAGTTGGCGCAGGTCACATACAGGCCCTGGCCGCGGTCGGCGTTGCCCTGCAACGTCGGCTTCGGCGGCGTGTCGGGCAGCGTGGCGATGTGCGCGACGACGTTCGCGATCGCGGCTTCGTCGAGCATCGAGGCGAACGGCACCATCTGCGCGGCGATCGTTTCGCCCGGCGCGCCGCCACGGATACCGTGCTTGAAGTTGCCGAGCTGCTGTGCGAGGTACCAGTCGTGCTGCCCGGCGAGCTTGGGAGCGTTCAGCGTCTCGTTGCCCTCGCCGTTCGTGCCGTGGCAGGCCGTGCAGGTCGCAAACGTCGCCGCGCCGGCGGCCGCATCGGGCGCCGCGCGGGCCTCGAGCTGCGCGAAGGTCGGATGGCTCGCGACCCAGGCGCGGTAATCGGTCTCCGAATCGACGACCACGCGGCCGCGCATCGCGAAATGCCCGACGCCGCACAGCTCCTCGCAGAGCACGTCGAAGGTGCCGGTGCGCGTCGGCGTGAGCCACATGTAGGTGACCATGCCGGGAACGAGGTCCATCTTCACGCGGAACTCGGCCACGGTGAAGTTGTGGAGCACGTCCTTCGAGCGCAGCAACACCTTGATCGGCTGGTCGATGGGCAGGTGCAGCTCGGGGTTGGCCACCAGCACGTCGTCGCCGCCCTTCTCGTCGCCAGGGTCGAGACCGAAGGGGTTGGCGAGGCTCACGAACGACGCGTCGGTCGCGCCCAGCACGCCGTCCTCGCCAGGCAGGCGATAGCTCCAGGTCCACTGCTGCCCCAGCGCCTCGATCTCGATCGCATCGTCCGGGACGGTCACGAACTTCGCCCACACGAACAGCCCCGGCGCGAGCATCGCCGCCACGCCCGCCGAGGTCAGGATCGTCAGCCACCACTCGAGTTTGCGGTTCTCGGGCTCGTACTCGGAGCGCTGCTCGCGCCCCTTGCGGTGGCGGTAGCGCACCACGCAATAGGCCATGAACAGGTTGACCGCGATGAACACCGCGCCGGTCACCCAGAAGGTGAGCACGACCGTGTCGTCCATCATCTTCCAGTTGGAGGCGATCGGCGTGAACCACCAGGGGCTCGCGACGTGGAATACGACGGTGCCGATGACGAGCAGGATCAACGCGATCGCGAGCGCCATTCGTTACACCTTCTGCTGGGCGCGCGGCCCGGGACCGTCGCCCTCCGCGCCGCGGCCGACGCGGGTGAACGGATTGACGAAGTGGCTGTCCACGGCGACGAGCTCGGCCTCGGGATGACGCTCGCGCATCATCGCCCGGACGGCGTCCTCCTTCGCCTTCAGCGCGTAGATGAGGATCAGGTACTTGCCGGCCTCGAGGTCGTGGTGGAACCGGGCGATCTTCTTGTTCTCGGTGGCAACGCCGATCAGCCCGCCCTCCCAGGCGCCGAAGCAGGTTGCGGCCGCGACGATCGCGTAATAGACCCATGCCGGCACATGGATGCTGGGCCCGAAGGGGTCGAAGTACTGCAGCGCCCACACGCCGAGCAGGCCGGCGAGAAAGCCGATCACCGCCCCGATCAGGCCGTCGCGGATCAGATCCAGCGTCTCGAGATAGTTGCTGGAGTGGATGTGCTGCTGCTTGAGGCCCGACTCGTCCCGCGACACCACGTGCAGGAAGTAGTCGTTGACCCCGACCGCATGCAGGTCGTCGGAAATATCGTGGGTGCTCTTAAGGGTCGGCGCCAGATAGTAGAGGCACTTCATGCATCGTCCCCCGCAAAACAACCGCTAATCGCCGGCGCTCGTGCCCGAGGCTTGCGCCTTGTTGTCGTTCGAGTCTGGCATGGAAGCCGGGACCGCGGCTAGTCCTCGCCCCAGAACCAGGCGAGAGCGCCGAAGCAGAACAACGTGAGCGCAACCAGCGCGAAGGGCAGGGGCGGCAGCCAGATCGGGATGTGAGTCAGCTCGAAAGGCCGCGTGATCCAGGCAAAGAGTGCCGCCACCACCGCGCCCACGACGGTGCCGACTGCGAATCGACGCTGGTAACGCCAGGCGAGGACCCACAGCAACGCGAGGCCGATCAGAAGGAGAGTGACCAGCAGTTCGCCCATACGTGCAAAAACTGTAGCAGACGCCAATGGCGCTGACCACGAGAAATGGGGACATTCTTGATTTCCGCGCCGCCAGCCGAGCTTCCCCGGGGCGGCCTCCGGCCGCTGCGAAGCGGAATCCGCCACCGATCGGGACGCCCCACGAATGGGTCAGATGAAGCTGACGCTCGCGCCGCCGAGCCGGCGCAGCGTGCAGCGCACTGCGGTCCGCGTCAGTGGCGGAGGAAGTCGACGACGTACCGGTTGAACAGGTCCGGATACTCGAGCATCGCCCAGTGCCCGCAGTGCGCGAGCAGCACCACGCGGCTGTCGCCCACGGCCGCGAGAATCTTGTTCGCGCCGCTCACCGGACAGAAGTGATCCTCGGTGCCCCAGAAGCCGAGCACCGGGCAGCGGATCTCGATCAGGCGCGGCGACAGGTCGGGGATCACCATGCGCGCGAGCACCGCCTTGGGCTGCGTCTGCAGCACGTTCCAGCGCTCCTCGAGGAGCTGGTCGTCGACGATGCGCGGATCGAATGCCAGCATCTCGAGCAGCTCGCGCAGCGCGGGCCGGTCGAAGCCCGCCCCGACGAATTGCGACACCATCGTGCGGATGCCCGGCATCGCGAAGTACGTCTCGCGCGACTCGATGCCGCCGGTGCCCATCATCACCAGCTTCTCGACCAGCCCGGAGCGATCGAGCGAGCTCTTGATCGAGATCGCGCCGCCGAGCGAATTGCCGACCAGCGTGCAGCGCTTGACCCCGACCACCTCGAGGAACTCGATCAGCGTGTTGACGAACAGGTCGAGCGGATAGTCGATGTCGGGTTTCGACGACCAGCCGAAGCCGATCATGTCCGGAACGAGCACGCGGTAGCCCGCCTCCGCGATCGGTGCGATGTTGCGCTTGAAGCTGCTGTAACCGTTGGCGCCGGGGCCGCTGCCGTGCACCATCACGACGGCCGGGCCTTTGCCCTGCTCGAGGTAATGCATGTCGAAGCCGGACGGCAGCTTTGCGATCCGGCCAAACGGCGGCGAGCTCGGACGGGCGGTGGCGCTCATGGGCGGCTTCAGCGGATGCGGAAATTGCGCAGGATGGCCGTGCCGACCCTTTACGGGCAATCCCGGTGGGCGGTTGCGCCGCAAGCGGCCTCGCCAAGGTAGCAGGAAAATCGTACCGGATGACCTGGTGTCACCGAATAATCGCGATCCTGAACCCTATAGTCGCATATATGCGTAATTCAATAGCCCTCTTGGTACGAATATCGCTTAAGCACGGCAACTCGCTCGGCGCGACCTGCCTCGACCAGGAGGTTCACGAGTCGGTCCTACTCGGGCGCGCGCCAGTCGCGCATGATCCGCGCCGCGCGGATGTCGTATTTGAGCGTCTTGACGGCGATCGAGGTTTCCACGTGCCGCACGCCCGGCAGCGCGAGGATGCGGTTGTTGGCGACCGAGATCACATCGTCGAGGCTGCTGAAGAGCCCGACCGCCAGGATGTCGCACCGGCCGAGCAGCACGATCACCGCGCGGATCTCCTGCATCGCTGCGAGCTGGCTGCAGAGCTGCTTGACGTCGCTGTACGCCGCCTGGATCCAGAGCAGCACGATCTTCGGCGCGCCGACGCTCGCGACGTTGGTTACCGCCGTGAGCCGGATCAGGTTGTCCTGCTCGAGCCGCTTGATGCGGCTGCGGATGGTGCCCTCGGTGACGCCGAGCAGCGCGGCGATGCGCCGGTTGCTCACCCGGGCTCCCTTGGACAGCACGCCGATGATGCGATGGTCGAGGTCGTCGAGCACAGGGGCGGTCATGTCATGGGCGCCACGTCAAAGTTGTACTTGATCACGTCCGCCGCGATTCCGGTCGAGACACTGCGGATCCCCGGCACGCGCATCAGTTTCTCGGGCAGGAAGCTGCGCAAGTCGTCGAGATCCCTGAGCGCCACCAACACCTCGATGTCGCGCGCTCCGGTGACGAGATGCACGCTGAACACCCCGTCGAGCGCGGCGAGATCGATCGCGACGTCCTCGGCCGCGCGGCCCTGCACTTCGATGCCGAGCGCGAGCAGCGCCTGGTAGCCGAGCGCCGCGAAATCCGTGACCGCGACCACCCGCACGGCGCGCGTCTGTTCCAGACGGCGGATGCGCGCACTGACCGTGGCCGCCGCGATCTTCAGCTCCTGGGCGATCTGCTGATTCGTCGCCCGGCCGTTCTTCTTCAGCAGATCGACGATGCGCTCGTCGATTTCATCGAGGACGGGCGGCTCGGCCAAGTTGGTGCTGCCCATTTCTGGCTGCGTATTTACGCCGGTCCCGAACGCCGGGTTTTGTCGTAGTGTAGCAACAAGACGACGCATTTGCGTAGGCACGAGGTCCGCATGCGGGTGCTGGTGGTCGGCGGGACAGGATTGATCGGCGGCGATGCAGCGCTCCTTCTCGCCGCACAGGTCGCGGTGGGCGCGCGCCGACCGCCGCGCCCCGCACCGGCATGGCGGCGCTCGAATTCATCGGCTTCGACGTGATAGCGTCGCTTCGTGACCACCCAGCACAAGGACGACATCGAAGCGCTAACGCGCGAGGTCTCGCGGCTCGACGACGCGACGATCGATACGCTCTACGGGCTCGAGCCGGTGTTCGAGCCCGGGGCCGCGCTTGCCGGGCCCGGTCTCACCGAGTTCGTCAGCGTGGAGTGTCCGTACTGCTGGGAGAGCTACGGCACGCAGCTCGACCTGAGCGGCGGGTCGTTTACGCACGTCGAGGATTGTCACGTGTGCTGCCAGCCGATCGAGCTCGAGTGCGAAGTCGATGCCACCGGCGCGCTGGTCGCGGTACGTCTGCGCCGACTGGACTGACCGCGCAAATTCGAAAATTGGCTCGGAGCCAATTTCGGAACCGGCGTCAGAATCGGCTTCGAAGCACTTTCCGGAAATTGGCCCCGAGCCAATTTTCGTGAATTTTCGTGACGGTGCGCACGCCCGCCGCGGTGCGGCGGCCCTATGGTCGGCGATGGCCGGCCATGCCCGCCGGCGACGTCGGTCGACCGGAGCACGAAGCGCCATGCGATACGCGTGTTACCGCCCTGCAGCGCTGCTGGCCATGGCCAGCTGGCTCGCCGCCTGCTCGGCCACCATGAGCAAGGACGAATGCCGAGCTGTCGACTGGCGCACCGTCGGCTACGAGGACGGTGTCGCCGGGCACTCGGGCGAGCGCATCGGCCAGCACCGCAGGGCCTGCGCCGAGTACGGCGTCACACCCGATCTCGATGCCTATCGCGCCGGCCGCGCCGAGGGTCTGCGCGAGTACTGCCAGCCGCACAACGGCTACCGTGCCGGCGTCACCGGCGCGCCGTATTACGACAGCTGCCCAGCCGAGCTGGCGCCGGCGTTCGTGGCCGCCTACCAGTCGGGGCGCGAGCTGTACGTGCGCGAGCGGCGCGTGGCGGACGCCGATGCGGCGATCGCCTATCGCCGGCGCGAGGTCGCGCGCCTCGAGAGCAGCGTCGCCGACCGCGCGCTCACGGTCATGAGCGAGACGGCGACCGCCGACGAGCGCACGCAGGCCGTGCTCGACACCAAGCACGCGGCCGAGCGCATCGGGCGGCTCAAGGCCGAGATCGCAGACCTCGAGCGCGACCGCGCCCGCTATCAGCAGGAGCTCGAGACCTACCGCTCGACGGTCGCCGCCGTCCCGGACCTCACGCCGAAGTAGCGTCGTAGCCCGGTTCGGCTCGGAGCCGCATTTCAAGTGAGTTCGAAGGGGATGCGGCGGCGCTCGATCTCGAGCAACCGGAGCTTGGTTCTGACGCCGCCCCGGGCCGAGAAGCCGCCGGCGCGGTTGCCGGCCGCGAGCACGCGGTGGCACGGCACGATGATCGGGATCGGATTCGCGCCGAGCGCCTGACCGACGTCGCGTGCACGCGCAGGGTCGCCCAGTTGCGCGGCGATCTCGCCGTAGGTGCGTGTCTCTCCGGCCGGAATGGCGCGCGCGACGCGGTACACCGCCGCAGCGAACTCCGACACGCCGCGCAGGTCGAGCTCGAGCCCCTGGAGATCGCTCGCCTCCCCCGCGAGCAGCGCGATGACGCCGCGGATCGCGGCCTCGATCGCGGGCGTGGGCGGCGCCTCGACCGCCGACGGAAATCGCCGCCGCAGACGCGCACGCGTGGCGGCGGCGGTCGACTCGGGGAGCTGCACCCCCGCGACGCCGCGCCCGCTCCAGGCGATGCCGCAGATGCCGATCTCGGTGTCGAACAGGGTGAACGCAGCGACAGCCATGGAACGATCTCCTGCCAGCGGCTGAAGTGCCTCACCGTACGAGTCTGCGGCTCGGATGTCCAAGCGGCAGCCGCGCTGTGGCCCGTAGAGCGGGCGCGGTAATCGTATCGACATGAGATCATGCGGCTGCGAAGAGACGGAGACGGCAATGAAGAATCAGGCAACCGCGCGGACGGCGAGTCCGAAAGTCTCGGTTCGCGCGCTGCGGAACAGCGATCTCGCGATCGCCGATCGGGTCATGCGGCTGGCTTTCGGCACGTTCCTGGGTATGCCAGACCCGGCCTCGTTCATGGGCGACGCCGATTATGTGCGGACGCGGTGGCGCTCCGACCCCTCTGCCGCATTCGCGGCCGACGTGGGCGGCGAGCTCGGCGGCTCCGTGTTCACGACGAACTGGGGCAGCGTCGGCTTCTTCGGCCCACTGACCGTCCGCCCCGATCTTTGGGATCGGGGCGTGGCCAGCCGGCTGATGGAGCCGGTCACGGCCTGCTTCGAGCGATGGGGCACGGCGCATGCGGGTCTGTTCACCTTTCCACACAGCGCGAAGCATGTCGGGCTCTATCGGAAGTTCGGCTTCTGGCCGCGGTTCCTCACCGCGATCATGTCCAAGCCGGTAGCGCCGGCCGCACGCACGGCTCGCTGGACGAAATTCTCCGAGCTGCCGGAGGGCGAGCGCGACGCGATGCTCGTGGCCTGCCGGGAGCTCACCGGTGCCATCTACGACGGGCTCGACGTGACGCGCGAGGTTCGGGCTGTGCACGACCAGCGGCTCGGCGACACCGTGCTGCTCGGGGATGGTGATCGCCTGGCGGGGCTGGCCATCTGTCACAGCGGGGCAGGCACCGAGGCTGGGAGCGGCGCCGCCTACGTCAAGTTCGCCGCGGCACGACCCGGGCCGACCGTCGATCGGGATTTCGCGTGGCTGCTCGAGGCCTGCGAGGAGCTGGCTGGCCAGGCGAGCGCGTCGCGTCTCGCCGCCGGTATCAGCACGGCCCGTCGCGAGGCCTATCGCACCATGCTCGCGCGCGGCTTCCGCACCGTCATACAGGGCGTGACGATGCACAAACCCGACGAGCCCGGCTACCACCGACCCGGCGTCTATCTGATCGACGATTGGCGATAGCCCGTGAGCTGCCGGGCGCCGCGCACGCGCATTACCGCGGCCGCTGCACCGCCGATCGCGATCAGCGACAGCGTGGCAGCGACGACCTCGAACCAGATGGTCAGATTCATCGCCGCGGTGTGAGCCCCCACCGGCGCACGGGTGTAGTGCAGCAGACCATCCAGCCCGAGCGCCGCATACACGGCGAGTATCGCGAGGCCCGACCACGTGCGGCCTTTCCGATACAGAAGGTATCCGGCGAGCCCGGTCGCCGTGATGCTGATCCAGGCCGTGTAGATCTGCCCGCGCGTCAGCCACGACGGGAGGTTCGGGTACTCCGCGAGCAGCTCGGCGTTATGCGCAAAGTGCACCAGGCTCGCCACGCCGTACATGAGCAGCAACCAGGGTAGCGCTCGGACCAGGGAAAACTGGCCCGAAGCCATGCTTTCCGGAGGCGTCCGGGGAAATTGGCTCCGAGCCATTTTTTACAGGCGCTCGATGATCGTCACGTTGGCCTGACCGCCGCCCTCGCACATCGTCTGCAGGCCGTAGCGACCGCCACGCCGCTCGAGCTCGTACAGGAGCGAGGTCATGAGTCGGGCACCGGTCGCGCCGAGCGGATGGCCGAGCGCGATCGCCCCGCCGTTGACGTTGACCCGCGTCAGGTCCGCGCCGAGCGACTTCTGCCAGGCGATCACCACCGAGGCGAATGCCTCGTTGATCTCGACGAGATCGATGTCGGCGAGCCGCAATCCCGTCTTCGCGAGCGCGTGCCCGGTGGCGGGAATCGGCGCCGTGAGCATCCACACCGGGTCGGCTCCGCGCACCGACATGTGGTGAACGCGCGCACGCGGCTCGAGACCGTGGCGACGCACGGCCGCCTCGCTCGCGACGAGCAGCGCCGCCGCGCCGTCGGCGATCTGGCTCGACATCGCGGCGGTCACGCGCCCGCCGGACGCCAGCGGCTCGAGCATGGCCATCTTCTCGAGCGAGCTGCCGCGGCGCGGCGTCTCGTCGCGGCGCACCTCGCCCACCGGCACGATCTCGGGGTCGAAGCGTCCGGAGTCGATCGCCTCGATCGCGCGTCGATTGCTCTCTAGCGCGAACTGCTCCATCTCACGGCGGGTGATGTTCCACTTCTCGGCGATCATCTCCGCGGAGCGAAACTGCGAGACCTCCTGCTCGCCGTAACGCGCGCGCCAGCCCGGCGAGCTGCGGAACGGATCGTCGAACCCGAACGCGCGTCCCGCGAGCATCGCCGCGGAGATCGGAATCTGGTTCATCGTCTGCACCCCGCCGGCGACGACGAGATCCTGCGTGCCGCTCATCACGCCCTGCGCCGCAAAGTGCAGCGCCTGCTGCGAGGAGCCGCACTGCCGGTCCACGGTGGTGCCGGGCACGTGGTCGGGCAGCCCCGCCACCAGCCAGCAGGTACGCGCGATGTCGCCCGCCAGTGGCCCGATCGTGTCGAGTGCGCCGAACACGACGTCGTCCACGGCGCCCGGATCGACGTCGCTGCGCTCGATCAGCGCCTTGAGCGCGATGCCGCCGAGATCGGCCGCATGCACGGCCGCGAGCCCACCCTTCTTCTTCCCCACGGGCGTGCGCACCGCCTCGACGATATAGGCCTCTCCCATGTCACTCCTCCGCCGCTGCAAACGTACACCCGGGGCCCGGCGGCCGGAACGGAGCGCCGACTGCACTGGAAAAGTCGCCCGCCGGCCGGCCCGCAGGCGACGCCGATGACCTATCGCGGCCGGCCGGAGGCGCTTTCTTTCCAGGAAGGGAAGCGTCCCCCTCCGTCGCGTCAGCCTCCCCCGCCGCCGAAGTTGTAGCCGACGGTCACCCCGTAGGTCCGCGGCGGCATGTAGGTCACCCCGATCACGCGCGCGGTGGCGAGCTGGAAGGTGCTCGAAGCGACCTCCTCGTCGCTCAGGTTCTTGCCCCAGAGCTCGGCCGTCCAGCGCCGGTCACCCGAGAGGTAACGCAGCTGCGCATCGAAGATCGTGTAGCTGTCCTGACCCTCGAGCAGCCGCGCGAACTCCGTGAAATAGACATCGTCCTTGTACGAGACGTCGCCCGACAGCGTGAGCGTGCCGTCCACCGGCAACCCGAAGTCGTACTCGGCGTGCAGGTTCCACGCCCAGTCCGGCGAGTTGCGCGTCGGATTGCCGGCGAGCTGGACGTCGGGCACACCGGCGGGCGGCACGAAATCGGTCGCGGGATCGCCCGCGGGCAGACCGCCGGAGACGTTACGCGGATCGAGCGGATCCTTGGTGAGGAAGTCGTCGTAGCGCGAGTGCAGGTAAGACACCGCGGCGCTCAGTCGGAACTGATCCGTCGGCGAGGCAAAGACTTCCAGCTCCACGCCCTCCGCGGAGGTCTCCGCCGCGTTCTCGAAGATCGTGCTGAAGCCCGCCGGGCCGCCGGAGAGCGTCTTGTTGACTTGCTGCCCCGTCAGGTCGTACATGTACGCGGCAACATTGACCGCGAGACGATTGTCGAGCCAGGTGCTCTTGAGGCCGATCTCGTGGCTCTCGATCTCCTCGGGGTCGACGATGATCGAGACGAAGTTCGTCGCCGCGCCTGGCGCCGCGTTCTCGCCCGCCCCGGCCTTGAAGCCCTCGGAATAGGTGTAGTACAGCATCAGGTCTTCGTTGGGTCGCCACGACAGTCCGGCCTCGGGCGTGAAGTCGTTGAACTGCCGACGGTTGAACGTGCCTTCCGTAGTGGTGAGCAGCACAGGGCCCAGGCCGTTGGCTGCTACGATGATCGACGGGTTCGAGGCCGTGACCTCTTCCTCGCTGTAGCGGCCACCGAGCTTGAGGACCCAGTTCTCGCCGAGCGTGATGTTGGCCTGGCCGAACACCGCGTACACCTCGGTGCCGAGGTCCGAGTGGATGCAGACGCGCTTCGGCGCCGGCGGATCCGCCGGATCCACGCTGACGTACTCGGCGGTGTTGCAGAGCTCGGCCGCGAACAGCGGATCGATCGGGAACGGCGCGACCGGCACACCGTCGATTATCACGACGGGCTGCGGATTCGCGAGCGTATCCAGGATGTGATCCTGACCGAAGAACGCATTCAGTCCCACGGTGTCCACGGGGCGCTGCGTCTCGTCGAGGTAAAAGAGACCCAGGACGCCGTTCAGCCGCTCGCTCTCGAACTTGAGCTGGAACTCCGTCGTGGTCTGCTCGCTGTCCACGTCGCGCCGCTGGTAGGTCGTGTTGAAACCGGTCGTCGCGAGGCTGTTCAGCGTGGCTGCGAGATCGAGGTCCTGACCGATCACCGTTTCCAGCTCACGGTAGTTGCTGATGTTCACGAGCGTGAAGTTGTCCGTCAGGCGCCAGGTCAGGATGCCCGTGACCGCCCAGGTTTCCGTGTCGGTGAACGGATCGAGCTCCGATGCGAGGTCGCGAGGGTCCTCGGCGTAGGTGCACGGGGCGCCCGGCGGCTGGCAACCGCCCGAGAGCAGTCGATCCACGCCCGGGAACGCGTCGCGGCGGTACTTGAGCGCGCGCGAGGCGTCCTCCTGGTCGTACCACTCGCCGGTGAGCAGGATGTCGAAGTCATCGGTGACGTTGAACTGAAGCTCCGCCCGCGCCATCTTGCGGTCGAGGTCGTCGACGTCGTTGCCCGTCACCGGGTTCTCGCCGAAGCCGTCGCGGTCCTCGCTCTTGACCGCGATCCGGCCCAGCAGCCAGTCGCCGGCCAGCGGGCCGCTGAGCGCGCCTTCGAAGTTGATGTAGTTGTAATCGCCGTAGGACAGGCGGGCGTAGCCGTCGAGCTCCTCGGTCGGCTTGGCCGTGATCAGGTTGATCGAGCCACCGACGGCATTGCGGCCGTAGAGCGACCCCTGCGGGCCGCGCAGCACCTCGACCCGCTCCAGGTCGAAAAGCGAAGTGAGCTGGGCCTCGGCGCGCGCCACCACGGCGCCGTCGACATGCAGGGCCACACCGGTCTCGCTGCCGGTGGTCGAGGTGTTCGAACCCACGCCGCGGATGGTGAGCTTCGCCATGTTGAAGTCGTTGCCGAAGTACATGCTCGGCACGACCAGCTGCAGGTCCTCGATGTTGTTGATGTGCGCCGTCTCCAGCCGTTCGGCGCCGATCGCCGTCACGGCGGCACTGACGTCCTGCAGCGACTCCTCGCGCTTCTGCGCGGTGACGATGATTTCCTCGAGCTCCGCCGCGACGGCGACCGGGAGCGACCCGGTGGCCGCGCACAGCAATGCGACGCGGAACAAAGGCGCGACGAGTGGCCTCATGGCTTCCCCCTATCTGCAGTGACCTGCAGTTCGCTGCGATCGGGCGACGGTCTGCCGCGACCGCTGGTCTCACAACTGGATCCCGACGGGCAGTATAGGATCCCAGCCAGACAAGGCAACCCGTTGGATGCGGCGCTGGTTGGGCTCGGGCCGCATCGGCATCGATCTCTTATATAAGGGGCTGCCGGGGCAGGCGGCCTGGCTGCCTGTAAGTCGGCTAGCGCCGAGCCTCTCTCCGGCAGGCCGCCGGTGAGAGTCCGACGGTCGCCGTTGTCGGTCGGGTGAGGTGGCTCTGGTCTGCGAATCCGGTCGCGGCCGCGATCTCCGCGATGCGTACCGACGTGCGGCGCAAATTGCGCCAGCGCACGCGCGATTCGTATTCGCCAGATTCGACCACCCGGTTCGAAACTGAACATTGCTCCCTGAGCTCACGGGCAATCTGACGGGCAATGAGCTTCTCCGGCCCGTTCATGACATGTTCCTCGGCCACAACGGGTCGACTGGCGACGAGGACGGTGCAGGAAACCAGGCACCGCGGAAACCTTGCACAAGATGCCGCGTGATTATGTTGATTCTGTTCATGAGGCCCACGTCGGGATCGTGAATGCGTTTCTCCGGCGATGCGAACTCCGGCCCGTTATCATGGCCCGCGAACCCGCAAACGCAATGGCAAGGGGAGCTTGATGGGGGCATACAAAGAGCCGCACGGCGGAAAACTTCAGGAGCTGTATCTCACTGAATCGGCCGCGGAGAAGGAGAAAGCCGCAGCCCGCGACTACCCCAACTGGAACCTCACTGCGCGCCAGCTCTGCGATCTCGAGCTGCTGCTGAACGGCGCATTCTCGCCGCTCGACGGGTTCCTGAGCCGCGCCGAGTACGACGGCGTGCTCGCCGACATGCGGCTGCCCTCAGGGCTGGTCTGGCCGATCCCGATCAACCTCGACGTGAGCCGCGAGTTCGCCGCGCCCCTCAAGGAGGGCGATCACATTGCGCTGCGCGATCCCGAGGGTGTGCTGATCGCCACGATGGAGATCGGCGATCGCTGGGAGCCCGACAAGACGGCCGAGGCGCGCCAGGTGTTCGGCACGGAAGACGACCACCACCCCGGCGTGCACTATCTCGCGCACCGCGTCGGCCCCGTCTACCTCGGCGGCAGACTGCGCGGCGTCGAACCACCGATGCACTACGACTTCAAGCTGCTGCGCGACTCGCCGGCGGAGCTGCGCGGCCGGTTCCGCAAGCAGGGCTGGCGGAAGGTCGTCGCGTTCCAGACGCGCAATCCCATGCACCGCGCTCACCAGGAGCTCACCTTCCGCGCGGCGCGCGAGTGCGAGGCCAACCTGCTGCTGCATCCCGTGGTCGGCATGACGCGTGCCGGCGACATCGATCACTACACGCGGGTGCGCTGCTACGAGCACATGCTCAAGCACTATCCGGAACAGACGACGGCGCTTTCGCTGCTCAACCTGGCGATGCGCATGGCGGGTCCGCGCGAGGCGCTTTGGCACGCGATCATCCGCAAGAACTACGGCTGCACGCACCTCATCGTGGGCCGCGACCACGCTGGCCCGGGCAACGCGCGCAACGGCGAGGCCTACTACGACCCGTACGCCGCGCAACAGCTGCTGCGCGAGTACGAGAAGGAGATCGAGGTCACCATGGTCCCCTTCCGGGAGATGGTCTACGTCGAGCAGAAGGCGCAGTTCCTGCCGGAGGACGAGGTCACGCCGGACATGACCGTGCTCAGGGTGTCCGGCACCGAATTCCGCCGGCGGCTGCGCGAAGGGCTCGACATTCCCGACTGGTTTTCTTATCCGGAGATCATCGCGGAGCTGCGCAAGGCGCACCCGCCGCGGCACCTTCAGGGGTACACGGTGTTCTTCACCGGGCTGTCCGGCTCGGGCAAGTCGACGATCGCCAACGCGCTGCTCGTCAAGCTGCTCGAGATCGGCTCACGGCGCGTGACGTTGCTCGACGGCGACCTGGTGCGCAAGCACCTGTCGAGCGAGCTCGGCTTCTCGCGCGAGCACCGCGACATCAACATTCTGCGGATCGGCTACGTGGCCTCCGAGATCACCAAGCACGGCGGCATCGCGATTTGTGCGCCGATCGCGCCCTACGCGGCGACGCGCCGTCAGGTGCGCGAGATGGTCGAGGCCTCGGGCGGCTTCGTCGAGATCCACGTCGCGACCCCGCTCGAAGTCTGCGAGCAGCGCGACCGCAAGGGGCTGTACGCCAAGGCGCGTTCCGGCGTGCTCAAGGAGTTCACCGGCATCAGCGACCCGTACGAGGAGCCCGAGAACCCGGAGATGCGCATCGACACGCGTGCGCTGTCGCCGGATCTCGCGGCGCACCGGATCCTGGTGAAGCTGGAGAGTCTGGGGTACATCCGCTGAGGCGCGGCGGTCGCTCCTAGCCCGAACCGACGGCCTGACCGCGGCGGATCGTCGCTCCGCTCTCACGTAGCTCTCGATCGCGCCGTAGACCGATAGCACACGGGTGCACGAATGAGCGGAAAATCGCCGCTGCTGCGCAGACGCGACGATTCCGACGCCGGCCGGGTCGGGACCGTCGAGCTGTTCTTCGATCTCGTTTTCGTATTCGCGGTCACGCAGCTGTCGCACGCGCTGATCGGCGACCTGACCGCCCGCGGCGCGCTGCAGGTCGGGCTCCTGCTGCTCGCGGTCTGGTGGGTCTGGATCTATACATGCTGGGTGACCAACTGGCTGGACCCCGAGCGGCTCCCGGTCCGCGCGAGCCTGTTCGTGCTGATGATCGCAGGGCTCGTGATGTCGGTGTCGATCCCGCGCGCCTTCGGCGACCGCGGCCTCCAGTTCGCGGGCGCCTACGCGTTCATGCAAGTCGGGCGCACGATGTTCTTTCTGTGGGCGGTACGCGGCGGAACGGAGGTGCTGGTTCGCAACTTCCAGCGCATTCTCGTGTGGCTTTCGGTCTCGGGGTTGTGCTGGCTCGCGGGCAGCTTTGCGGAGGACGGATCGCGGTATGGATGGTGGCTTCTCGCGCTCGGCATCGAGTTCATCGGCCCCTGGCTGTACTTCGCCGTACCCGGGCTCGGCCGCTCCTCGACCTCCGACTGGAACGTGCATGGCGGGCACATGGCGGAGCGCTGCGGGCTGTTCGTGATCATTGCGCTGGGCGAGTCGCTGCTCGTCACCGGCGCGACCTTCGCCGATCTGCCCTGGAACGACGAGACGTGGATCGCGTTTCTCATCGCGGTGCTGGCCAGCGTTCTGCTGTGGTGGCTGTATTTCGACACCGGCGCGCAGCGCGGCGAGCATCGCATCTCGCATTCCAGCGATCCGGGCCGCATCGCGCGGCTCGGTTATACCTACCTGCACCTGCCGATCATCGCCGGCATCATCGTCTGCGCGGTGGGAGACGAGATCACGCTGCTGCACCCGGGCCATGCACCGCCGGCCGGCATCGCCGTGCTGGTGGGCGGGCCGGCTTGCTTCGTCGCGGGGGCCGCGCTCTTCAAGTGGGTCACGAACTACCGGCGCACACCCCCGCTGTCGCATATGACCGGGCTCGCGCTGCTGGCCGTCCTCGGCTGGTTCGCGACGTCCCGGCACTGGTCCGCGCTCGCGCTCGGCGCCGCGACGACCGGCGTACTGCTGGTCGTGGCGACGTGGGAGTCATTCGCCCTGCGCAGGCCGCCCGGGGCCTGACGAGTCGCGCGACACCCCGTCACGCTTCGCCAGGCCCTGACCGTCATCAGCCCGCAAGGATCGGCGCGAGGGCCGACTGGATGCGCGCCATCTGCGCTGGCGTCGTCAGTCTGGTGAGCAGCCGCGCGAAATGCGGGTGCTGGACACCCGTGACGATGTACTGCCAGCGATACGCCCGTAGCACGCCTTCCCTGACCGCCTTCTGCTCCGCCTCGTCGAAATTGCGGTTGCAGAGCTTGAGGAAGTACGCGGCGTCGACCGCCGCCTGGGCCTGCAGAATCCCGTCGACGGCACCCACCAGCGCGATCAGGTCGTCGACGGCCTTGTCGCGCCCGGCCGGCGTGAGCCGATCGTGCTCCTTCACCCATTCGATCTCGTCCATGATCGCGTGCTGGCATTCCTCGAGCCAGTGGTACTTGAAGACGTCGCGATACAGCGGCGAGATCCCGGCGTCGTCGCCGATGCTCTGCTGGTAATGCGACTGCGTGAAGAGCTCGATATGGCAGGTGAGCGCGAGCACTGCCCACGTCGATGCGCCGAGCACCGCACGCGCCACGTCGTTCGGATCCGCGGTGCGCGTGTAACCGTCGGGCATGTTCCGGCCGATCATGTGCTCGATGCGGCGGAACAGCTCCTGGTGCTTGAGCTCCTCCTCGCTGAAGCGCACGAGGCCCTCCAGCGCAGTCTGGTCGCCAAACACATATGCCTGCGAGAGCTCGAGGACCTTGGCGCTGATATAGCGCTCGACGAGCCCGAAGATGTAGGCGTACGTGCGGCCCTGGACGTGGCTCAGCGTGCGGCGTTCGTCGTCCGACAGGACCCCCAGGCGATCGGCCTGCGAGAGACTCTCGGGAAGGAACTTCTGGTGGAAGTCGAACTGCCGGCCGCGGAGCACGTCGGCATCGATGTCCCAGCGCACGCGCTTCGAGGCCCGGATACAGCGCTCGTAGCGCGGGGAACCCGTGGCGCCGTCCGTCATCATTGCATCTACTGCTGCGTTCATCTCGGTGATCTCCCTGCGACCCCTGTGTCGCCCGACGGGAGCGCATTCTGGGAGGGTGCCGTTTACGGCACATGAGGCAGCTGACTCAATTTGTGCGCTACAGAAGCGGGACGTTTGTCCCGGCGGAGGCTCGCCGCGGAACGCGGATCGGCTGGAAGGCTGCGGCCCGAGCCGCACCGGACGGCTCAGCCGCCCAGACCGCGATCCCGCGCGAAGACGATCGCACGGGCGCGCGAGTCGACGCCCAGCTTGTCGAAAATGCTGGTCAGGTGGTTGCGGACGGTCTTATCGCTGATGAAGAGCCGCCGGGCGATGTCGCCGTTGCTGAGTCCCTGCGCGACGAGCCGCAGGATGTCGGCTTCCCGCCGCGTCAGGTCCTCGAATCCTTCAGCCGCCGCGGACGAATCGCCCGCGGACGCCGCGCCAGCGCCCAGGAATTCATCGACGACCTGCTTGAATCTCGCCCACGCAGGCTCCGATTCGATCAGGATGTGGTTGCGTGACTCGAGCGCGACGAACTGCGCACCCGAGATACCGGTGGCGAGTTCGCGCCCCTCCTCGAAGGGGGCGCGCGCATCACCGCGCGCGTGCACGACGAGCGTCGGACATCGCACCTGGGCGAGCCGGTCGCGTACGTCGATCTGTCCGAAGGTGCCGACGATGCGGCTTGCGATCTCCGGACGCGTCGTGGTGCGCATGAGGTCGCTGAACCAGCGCACCTGTTCCTCGTTCGCGTCGGGAATGAAGAGCGAGGCAAAGAGCTTGCGGAACGCGGGATTCTCCTGGCCCCAGCCCATGCGTATGAGCTCGACGAGCGCCGCGCTCTCGCGCATCGCCTCGTCACTGCGCCGCGCCCAGCCTCGCGAGTAGGCGCCGTAGAGCACGAGATGCGAAACACGCTCCGGATGACGCACGGCGTACTCGATGCAGATCGCACCGCCCTGCGAGATGCCGAGGAGCGGAAAGCACTGGATGCCGACCGCGTCGATCACTGCTTCGAGATCCGCGACCTGCGCCGGCAGCCCAAGGTCGGCGACATCCCAGTCGGAGAGTCCGCAGCCACGCGGGTCGTAACGGACGAGCTGCCGGCTGCGCGAGAGGTAGCCGAACCAGTGACGCCAGACCGGGCTCTGCCAGTCGAACTCGAGGTGCGACAACCAGTTCGCGGCCTTGACGAGTGGCGGGCCGGAACCCGACACGGCGTAGGCGAGCCGGACGCCGTCGGCCGTCGTGAGGAACCGGATCGTCTGTTCCACTACGGAGCCTGCCTGCGGCGGCGCGCGTGGAGCGCGAAGCAGGTCGGGTTGGTGAGCCCCGCGGCATGGGAAGTGTCGACCTCGCCGCGATGGCAAAGGGGCGGTCGTACCCTATCGAGCGTGAACCATCCCTCGATTGCGGGGGCCTGCCGCCGGTCGCTCATCGCACGGCCGCGAAGCGCCGCTCGATCCATCTCGCAGGGGAAATCGTGTTCGCCTCTTCTCCCGGCATCATCGAGGGTTCCCGGCGACCGAACATAGAGTAGACGCTGGATCGACCCGACGATGCAAGCGGTTGGCGATCCGGTGAATCTCTTTGAACCGGCTACCGGGATCCGGGATCCCCGAGCGGAGACCGGCCGGCGCGGCAGGCGTCCGTGCCTGTACCGCGCCGGCCGGCAGCGCAACCCTCAGCCGAGATCGACCGGGACGAACAGCCGACCGTCGCCGCGTTGCACGAGCAGTGCGATGTGCTCGCGCGAGCCCGACACGGCGGCGCGCAGATCCTCGACGCTGCGCACCGGCTTGCCGTTCGCCGACAGCACGACATCGCCCGGGCGGATGCCGGCTTCCTCGGCGGCGCCCTGCACGTCTTCGACCACGAGCCCGCCTTCGGCATCGATCTGCTTCCGCTCCTCCGCGGAGAGCGGCCGCACCGCGAGGCCGAGGCGTCCCGATTCGGGGTCGCCGGCGTCGCCCTGCGCGACGCTCTCCGTCTCCGGCATCTGCGCCACCTTGACGTCGAGCTTGTGCAGCTTCCTGTCGCGCCACACTTCGATCGGCACCGTCTTGCCGGGCGAAGTGGCCGCCACCAGCGCGGGCAGCGCGCCCGCGGTGTCGAGGCGATGCCCGTCGAACGAGGTAATGACGTCACCTTCCTTCACGCCCGCCTTCTCGGCGGGACTGTCGCGCTCGACGGACGACACCAGCGCCCCGCGCGGCGCCTCGAGTCCGAAGGTCGAGGCGAGCGCCTGGTCCAGATCCTGGATGCCGACGCCGAGCCGGCCGCGCGTGACGTGACCGTTCGTCTGCAGCTGCTTGCTCACGTTCATCGCGATGTCGATCGGGATGGCGAACGACACGCCCTGGAAGCCGCCGGAGCGGCTGTAGATCTGCGAGTTGATCCCGACCACCTCGCCGCGCAGGTTGAAGAGCGGCCCGCCCGAGTTGCCGGGATTGACTGCGACGTCGGTCTGGATGAACGGCACATAGGTGTCGTCAGGAAGGCTGCGACCCTTGGCGCTCACGATCCCCGCGGTCACCGAGTTGTCGAAACCGAACGGTGCGCCGATGGCGGCGACCCATTCGCCGACCTGCAGATCCTCGGCACGGCCGAAGCGCACGGCCGGCAGGTTCTTCGCATCGATCCTGAGTACCGCGACGTCGGTCTTCGGATCCTGGCCGAGCACCTTCGCCTCGAACTCACGCCGGTCGAGCAGCTTGACGGTCACCTTGTCGGCGTTCGCGACGACGTGCGCGTTGGTGAGGATCAGCCCGTCCGCGCTCACGATGAAGCCCGAACCCTGGCCGCGCATGGGCACGTCGCCGCGCGGCATCGGAAACCCGCGGAAGAACTGCGAGAACGGGTCGTCGGGCCCGAAATCCGGGAACGGCATCTGCGCCGACGTCCGCACCGTTCCCCTGACGCTGATGTTCACCACGCTTGCGCCGTTCTGCGCCACGAGCGTCCGAAAGTCCGGCAGCGCCGCAACGGCAGGCTGCCCGGCCGGTCCCACCGGCGCAGACGTCGCCGCGAGGGACGTCTGCGAGGGCAGCGGCACGGTCTCGGCGGCGTGCGGCGCCTGGTTGTAGAAATAGAGCGCGCTGGCGGGCAGCGCGACGGCCGCGGCGCCGAGCAGGGCTGCGGCCAGCGGGCGGCGTATCAATTCCTTTGCGGTCATGGTTCGCTCCTGATCGGCAGGAAAGGCTCTCCCCTGCCACCGGGCGAATCCTGAAC
>JBQGDL010000059.1:0-41027 GCA_052039045.1 Steroidobacteraceae bacterium | reverse complement strand
GTTACCAGCAATCCGGGCGAATCCTTCCTCGATCGAATGATCGCGCTGGTCGAAGGTGGGCGTCGGCAGCGCACGCCTAATGAGATTGCGCTGTCGATCCTGCTCGCCTTCCTGACCTTGGTCTTCCTGTTTACCACGGCGACGCTCGCGCCCTTCTCGGCGTTCGCGGTCGCGAGCGCCGGTCAGGGCGAAACGGTGAGCATGGCCGTGCTGGTTGCGCTCCTACTCTGCCTCAGCCCGACCACGATCGGCGGGCTGCTCTCCGCGATCGGGATCGCCGGCATGGACCGCATGGTGCGTGCCAACGTGATTGCGACCTCCGGCCGAGCGGTGGAGGCCGCAGGCGATGTCGACGTGCTGTTGCTCGACAAGACCGGCACGATCACGCTCGGCGACCGCCAGGCGACGGCCTTCCACCCGGCGCCCGGCATCGGGGATCGCGACCTGGCCGACGCAGCGCAGCTCGCCTCGCTCTCGGACGAGACGCCCGAGGGACGCTCGATCGTCGTGCTCGCCAAGCAGAAGTTCCAGCTGCGCGGCCGCGACCTCGCCAGCCTGCCGCACACCTTCCACAAGTTCTCCGCGCAGACACGCATGAGCGGGGTGGATCTCGAAGGGCGGTCGTTGCGCAAGGGCGCCGCAGATGCGATGCGTCGCTTCGTCGAGAGCGAGAGTGGACGCTGGCCGGCAGCCGTCTCGACCACCGTCGACGATGTGTCGCGGCGTGGCGCAACACCGCTCGTCGTTGCCGAAGGCGGCCGTGTGCTCGGCGTGATCGAGCTGCAGGACATCGTCAAGGGTGGCATCCGCGACCGCTTCGCGCAGCTGCGCCGCATGGGAATCCGCACCGTGATGGTTACCGGCGACAACCGTCTGACTGCCGCGGCGATTGCCGCGGAAGCCGGCGTCGACGACTTCCTCGCCGAAGCGACCCCCGAGGCGAAGCTCACGCTGATCCGCAAACAGCAATCGGAGGGCCACCTGGTCGCGATGTGCGGCGACGGTACCAACGACGCGCCTGCGCTCGCCCAGGCCGATGTCGCGGTGGCCATGAACACCGGCACCCAGGCGGCAAAGGAGGCCGGCAACATGGTGGACCTCGACTCGAACCCGACCAAGCTGATCGAGGTGGTCGAAGTCGGCAAGCAGATGCTGGTGACGCGCGGCGCCCTTACCACGTTCTCCATCGCCAACGACGTGGCGAAGTATTTCGCGATCATCCCGGCCGCGTTCGCCACCACCTACCCGTCTCTCAACCAGCTCAATGTGATGGGTCTCGCGAGCCCGGCGAGCGCCATACTTTCGGCCATAATCTTCAATGCACTCATCATCGTGGCGCTCGTGCCGCTCGCGCTGCACGGCGTCAAGACGCGTGCCGAATCGGCCGCTGCACTGCTGCGCCGAAACCTGGCGGTCTACGGCGTCGGCGGGCTGATTGCGCCGTTCATCGGCATCAAGCTGATCGATCTGCTGCTGGTTGCCGTCGGCGCCGCCTGAGGTTCCCATGGCCACGATCATTCGTCCCGCGCTGATCGTCTTCCTCCTGCTGACATTGCTGACCGGCGTCGTCTATCCCGCGCTCATCGGCGCGGTCGGCGCTGTGGCGTTTCCGAACCAGGCCCGCGGCAGCGTGATCGAGCGCGAGGGCAAGGCGGTCGGCTCGGCGTTGCTCGGGCAGCGCTTCTCGTCGCTGCGGTACTTCTGGAGCCGACCCTCCGCGACCGCGGCGCATCCTTACAACGGCGGGGCCTCGAGCGGCTCCAACCAGGGCCCGACCAACCCGGCGCTGGCCGAAGCGGTCGCGGCGCGGATCGCAGCCCTGCGTGCCGCCGATCCCGGAAACGACGCACCGGTGCCGATCGACCTGGTCACGGCCTCGGGCAGCGGTCTCGACCCGCACATCTCACCGGCTGCCGCCGAGTACCAGTTGGCGCGGGTCGCACGCGAGCGCGGTCTGGCCGTGGAGCGAGTTCGTGAGCTCGTGGCGGAAGCCACCAGCGGCCGAACCTTCGGTATTCTTGGCGAGCCCCGCGTAAACGTGCTCGAACTGAATCTCGCCCTGGACGCAATACCCTGAGCCAACGCCGGGACAGAAAGGACCCGGCCGAGAGCCGGCCGGACCCCGATCGACTGCTCGCCAGCGTGCAGGCCGAGGAGTCTCGCGCCCGCCGCGGCCGGCTGCGGATCTTCTTCGGTGCCTCTGCGGGCGTGGGGAAGACCTATGCCATGCTCGAGGCCGCGCGCGGCGCACGCGCCGTCGGTCAGGACGTCGTCGTCGGCTACGTAGAGCCGCACGGCCGCCCAGAGACCGAGCAGCTGCTGGAAGGCCTCGAGCACCTGCCGGTCCTCGAGGTCAAGTACCGTAACACCGCGCGCCGCGAATTCGATCTCGACGCGGCGCTCAGGCGGCGGTCCGAGATCGTTCTGGTCGACGAGCTGGCACACTCCAATCTCGTCGAGGGCGAGCCTCGACCGCGGCACGCCAAGCGCTGGCAGGACATCGAGGAGCTGCTCGACGCCGGCATCGATGTTTGGACTACCCTCAACGTTCAGCATCTCGAGAGTCTGAACGACCTCGTCGCGCAGATAACCAGCGTACGCCAGCGCGAGACGATCCCGGACCGTGTATTCGACGAGGCCGACGAGGTCGAGCTGATCGACCTGCCGCCCGATGACCTCCTCGCCCGGCTGAAGGCCGGCAAGGTATACCACCCGGACCAGGCTGGAGTCGCGGCGGAGCGTTTCTTCCGCAAGGGCAACCTGCTTGCGCTGCGCGAGCTTGCGCTGCGACGCACCGCCGATCGCGTCGACGCCGCCGCGCGGGCGGCGCTGGCGACCGACTTCGGCACCCGGCCGTGGCTCGCGCGCGATCGCCTGCTGGTCGCGGTCGGACCGGACACGCAGGCCGAGCAGCTGGTGCGCGCCGGTAAGCGGCTCGCGGACGCGCTCGATGCGCAATGGACGGTCGTGTACGTGGAAACGCCCCAGCTCCTTCGTCTGCCCGAGGTCGAGCGCAACCGGCGTATCGACCTGCTGCGCCTCGCCGAATCGCTTGGCGCCGAGACCGTCACGCTCGACGGCCCGACGGCGGCCGGAACGCTGCTCGAGTACGCGCAGACGCGCAAGGCCTCACGGGTGCTGGTGGGCGCACCAAAGCGACGTGGCTGGCGCGCTTGGCTGCGCCCATCGACCGCCACCGAGCTCGTGCGGCGGGCACGCGGCTTCGACGTAATCACGCTTTCGATGCCGGAGCAGCCGGTTCGCGAGTACCTGCCGGGAGCCGAGTCGTACGCAGGTCCACCGCAGCCGGTTCGCTGGGCACGCTACGCGCGCGCGCTGGTTGGGACCGCGATCTGCACCGCCATCGGCTTTGCCATGTACCCGTATTTCGAGCTGGCCAACATCGTTATGGTGTACCTGCTCGGCGCCGCGGTTGCAGGTCTGCGCCTCGGCCGCGGCCCGGCCACGCTCGCTGCAGTCGCCAATATCCTCGCGCTCAACTTCTGCTTCGTCCCGCCGCGATTCACGTTCGCCGTCAGCGATGCGCAGTGGCTGTTCACCTTCTCGGTGATGCTGGTCGTGACTCTGGTGATCGCCACGCTGATGGCGAGCGTGCGCCAGCAGACGCGGGTGGCGGGAGCACGCGAGCGGCGTACCGCACTGCTGTACGCAATGAGCCGCGAGCTGGCGACGACCCGCGACCTGTCGAGCCTCGCGCGCGTGGCGGTCACCCACGTCTCGGAGGTGTTCGACAGTCGCGCGGTGATCCTGCTGCCGGACGCCAACGGCCGGCTCCGGCACCCGAAGGACGCCCCGCTCGCTTCCTCGCTGCTCGGTGCCGATCTCTCGGTCGCACAGTGGGTGGCAGACCACAGCCAGCGCGCCGGGCTGGGATCCGACACGCTGCCGGCGGCGCCTGCGCTTTACCTGCCCTTGTCCGGTTCGCGCACGACGCTCGGCGTGCTCGCGGTGCAGGCGGAGAACCGGCGCCGCGTGCTGCTTCCCGAGCAGCGACACCTGCTGGAAACCTTCGCGGGCCAGATCGCGCTCGCGGTGGAGCGGATCCAGCTCGCTCACGAGGCCGAGGCATCGCGCATCGAGGCCGAGACGGAGAGCCTGCGCAACACGCTGCTCGCCTCGATCTCGCACGACCTGCGCACGCCGCTCGCGGTGATCGCCGGCGCCGGCGGCACGCTGGCGGATCCCGCCGCAACGCTCGACGCGGACAGCCGCCGCCAGCTCGCGCAGTCGATCGAGAGTCGCGCGCACGACATGTCGGACCTGATCTCCAATGTGCTTGACCTGACGCGACTCGAGTCCGGCCGTGTCGAGCTGAGACGCGATTGGCAGACAATCGACGATCTGGTAGGCGCCGCGCTCGAGCGCGCTGCCGGGCGGTTACACTGTCATCGTGTCGATGTCGCAGTGGGCGACGATCTGCCGCCCGTGCGTGTCGATGCGACCCTCATCGTTCAGCTAATCGCCAACCTGCTCGACAATGCAGGCAAATACACGCCGGCCGGGACGCGCGTTTCGGTCTCCGCACGCACCGACGAACACACGCTCACGCTCAGTGTCGAGGATGACGGGCCCGGTCTGCCGGGCGGCGACCCGAACCGGCTGTTCGACAAGTTCCAGCGTGGCCGCTCGGAGAGCGAGATCACCGGTGCGGGTTTGGGCCTCGCGATCTGCCGCGCCATTGCACGGGCGCACGGCGGCGACATGCGCGCGGCGAATCGCACCGAGGGTGGCGCACGCTTCGAGGTGACGCTGCCGTTGGAGGAGCCCCCGCCGTGACGACGGCGATGCATCAGGTGCTGGTGGTCGAGGACGAACCCGGAATCCGCGCCGTCGTCCGCCTGATGCTGCAGTCGGCCAACTACCGCGTCGTCGAAGCTGAGGACGCGGCGAGGGCCGAAATCGAGGCTCGCGCGCATCGGCCGGATCTGTTGCTCGTCGATCTCGGGCTGCCGGACGGCGATGGGCTGGAGGTCATCCGGCGCATCCGCGCCTGGTCGCCGGTACCGATCATCGTTCTGTCAGCCAGGACGATGGAGGCAGAGAAGGTCGCCGCGCTCGACGCCGGTGCCGATGACTACGTCACGAAGCCCTTCGGCTCCCTGGAGCTGCTGGCGCGTGTCCGCGCCGCGCTGCGCCGGGTCGCACGCACCGGCGAACGACAGGCGCAGCTCGCGATCGGTCGCGCCCGGATCGATCTCGTGCGACGCACTGCGGCCCTGGACGGCCATGACCTGCACCTGACGCCGCTCGAATACCGCGTGCTCGAGTGCCTGGCACGCAACCCCGGCATGATCGTCACGCAGCGACAGCTGCTGCGCGAGGCCTGGGGCCCCGACCGCACCGGCGATACGCGCAGCCTGCGGGTGTGCATGCGCAACCTGCGCACCAAGCTCGAGCCGGACCCGTCGCGGCCCGCGTTCATCGTGACCGAGGCCGGACTGGGATACCGTCTGCGCGCCGAGGATTGACGCTCCGCGGTTCGGCACGTCGATCGCGCTTGTCCGCGATCACTCCCAGGGGAATGTGGTGGACACCGAAAAGATCGCCCGCGCCTCGCTGCTGAGGACATCGCCGGGCGTGCCGTCGAGGGCCTTGAGGTCGCTGCCGTCGACCCACTTCAGGCCGAGCGTGAAGCGATCCAGCACGTAGGTGACACCCACCGACCAGTCCATATAGCTGTCGCCATAGATCTCGTCGATCCCGTCGCCATCGCTGTACCCGAGGTGTGCGGTCAGACCGATGTTCGACGGCAGCGGCCAGCTGCCATTGAGGTCGTAAGAGAACGAGGATTCGTCGGAATTGGCGTAGTCGTTCGAATACCAGATCCTGCCGGTCAGCCCGTTCCAGCCGATCGCTCCATAGATCTCGGGGTAGTCGAAATCCGGCTCCGTCCCGGGATACGCGTAGTAGATGAAGCCAACATCCCAGGTCACTTCGTCACCGCCGCGGAAACCGCCGTACACGTCCACTTCGACTTCTTCGTCGCAGCAGTCGCCGAAGTCGATGTTGGTGGCCCACGCGCCGAGATAGAGGCCGTTCTCCGCGGACCAGTCGAGGCTGCCCTGCAGCGCCGGATCCTGCGCGGTCTGGGTGATGCCGCGCAAATCATAGTCACTGACCGCGGTCACGGTGCCGAACAGCTCAGCGTGCGCCGCCGACGCCACCGTCATCAGAATCAGCGCCGCAAAGCCATGATTCAACTTCATCACGGCAACGTCCTCTCGATGCTGTGAGGGCGCGCAATCTATGCGACCGCGTGTGAGGATGTTGTGAGTAAATTCAGTTCAGCGGTTGGGCATATCGATCGCGCGCTTGTCCGCGGCGAGTGCGGCTTCGTGCAAGGCCTCGGAAAGCGTCGGATGGGCGTGGATCGTGCGTTGCAGGTCCTCCGTGCTCGCCGAATACTCCATCGCGAGCACGGCTTCCGCGATCAGCTCACCTGCCACCGGCCCCACGATGTGCACACCGAGGATCTCATCGTCGTCCGTGGCAGAGATCACCTTGGCGAACCCGGCCGTCGCCTCCATCCCGCGGGCGCGACCGTTCGCCAGGAACGGGAAGCTTCCAACCTTGTAGGCACGACCGGACTTCTTGACTTCCTCCTCCGTACTGCCGACCCAGGCGATCTCCGGGGCGGTGTAGATCACGGAAGGGATCACCTGGTAGTTCATCTCGGCGACGCGCCCGGCGATCAGGTCCGCGACCATCACGCCCTCCTCCTTGCCCTTGTGCGCGAGCATCGGGCCGCGCACCACGTCGCCGACGGCCCAGACCTGCGAGGCCGTCGTGCGGCACTCGTGATCGACCTTGACGAAGCCGCGCTCGTCGAGCTCGACGCCGGCCCCCTCGCCCAGCAGGTCTTTCGTGAACGGCTTCCGCCCGATCGCGACCACGATCTTGTCTACGGTCACGGTCTTTGCGCCCGATCCGTCGGTATATCTGAGCGTCAGGCCGTCCTTGCCGCGGTCGAGGCCGTCCACTCTCGCCCCGAGCCGGATGTCGAGACCCTGCTTCTTGAAGTGACGCAGAGCCTCCTTGGCGAGCTGTTGGTCCGCCATGAACAGAAACTGCTCGAGCGCCTCCAGCACGACGACCTCGGAGCCGAGGCGCCGCCAGACGCTGCCAAGCTCCAGACCGATCACGCCGGCACCGATCACGCCGAGCCGCTTCGGCACGGCGTCGAACTCGAGCGCGCCCCAGGAGTCCACCACCGTCTTGCCGTCGAAGGGTACCGGCTCGAGCTCGGTGGGGACGGAGCCCGAGGCGAGCACGACGTGCTTGGCGAGCAGCTCCCGCTTCGTGCCGTCGCCGGCCGTGTACTCCACGCGGTTGCCCGACAGCAGCCGGCCGTGGCCCTGCAGTGCCGAGACTCCGGCGCCCTTGAAGAGACCGGCTATACCCTGCGTCATGGCCCTGACTACGTGCGCCTTGCGCTTCTGCATCGTCGCGACGTCGACGCCGAGCTCGCCTACGCGGATACCGTGCGCGGCGAACTCCGACTGCGCGCGGTGATAGAGCTCGGAGGATTCGAGCAGCGCCTTTGACGGGATGCAACCGGCGTTCAGGCACGTGCCGCCGAAGGCATAGCTGCCGTCGAGATTCTTCCACTCGTCGATACAGGCCACCTTGAGCTTGTTCTGCGCGGCGCGGATCGCGCATGGATAGCCTGCCGGGCCGGCACCGATGACGACGACGTCGAACTGGTCGGACATGAGATCTCCAAGAAATTGGCTCGGAGCCATTTTCGCAAGTCAGCCCGGTCCGCAAAAAATGGCTCCGAGCCATTTTTCGGTCAGACCTGCAGCAGCAGCCGTGCCGGATCCTCGAGGGTCTCCTTGACGGCGACCAGGAACTGCACGGCTTCGCGGCCGTCGATGATGCGATGGTCGTACGTGAGCGCCAGATACATCATCGGCCGCACGGCGACCTGGCCGTCGATCGCCACCGGCCGCTCCTGGATCTTGTGCATGCCGAGGATTGCGCTCTGCGGCTGGTTCAGGATCGGCGTCGAGAGCAGCGAACCGAACACGCCGCCGTTGGTGATCGTGAAGGTTCCGCCGGTCAGCTCGTCGAGCGTTATCGTGCCGTCGCGCGCGCGCGTCGCGAAGTTCGCGACGCTCTGCTCGACGTCGGCAAAGCCGAGAGCGTCCGCGCCGCGCAGCACCGGGACGATGAGCCCGCGATCGGTCGACACCGCGATGCCGATGTCGTAGTACTCGTGGTAGACGATGTCGTTGCCGTCGACCGAGGCGTTCACGACCGGGAAGCGGCGCAGCGCCTCGATGCACGCCTTGACGAAGAACGAGGTGAAGCCGAGCCGCACGCCGTGCGCCTTTTCGAATCGCTCGCGGTAGCGTGCGCGCAGCGCGTTCACCTCCGTCAGATCGACCTCGTTGAACGTCGTCAGCATCGCCGCCGTGGACTGGACCTGGAGCAACCGCTCTGCGATCCGCGCCCGCAGACGCGTCATCGGTACGCGGCGGTCGCCGCCCGCGGGCGCGACCGGCGGCGCCGTCGGCGCGGAGGCACGCGCCTGCGTCGGGGCCGGTGGCGACTCCTTGAGGTGGCTCAGCACATCGCCCTTGGTGATCCGGCCGTCGCGACCGCTGCCGGCAATCCCCGCGGTGTCGAGGTGGTGCTCCTCGACCAGGCGGCGCACCGATGGCGCGAGCTTGTCGGCGACCGGCGCAGCTCGAGCCGCCCCCGCCTTCGGCGCGCTGGCGGGGCGCGCGGGTTCGGACGGGGGCGCCCGCTCTTGCGCCGCCGCCTTGGCCGGCTTTGCGGCGGGCGCCGCCGCCGAGGCACCCTCCTCGAGGATCGCGAGCACCTGGCCACTCGTCACCGTCGCGCCGTCCTGAACCTTGAGCTCCCGGATCACGCCTGCGGCAGGCGCCGGGACCTCGAGCACGACCTTATCGGTCTCGAGATCGACCAGATTCTCGTCGCGCTGTACCGCGTCGCCGGGTTTCTTGCGCCAGGCGATCAGCGTCGCGTCGGCGATGGATTCGGGGAGCTGCGGAACGCGGACCTCGAGACTCATGAGCTCTTCCTGGCCCCGGTCATGCGCAGACGCGAGGTCTCGCGACCGGAATCTTCGCGGGCCGTCGACCTGAGGGCAGCCGCAACCAGGGCATGCTGCTGCGCCGCGTGAAGCTGCGGGACGCCGGTGGCGGGCGCTGCGCTCGGCGCGCGCCCGGAGTAGAGCAACTCATGTCGCGGGCCGAGCGGCTCCTGCAGACGATGCCGGACCTGATACCAGGCGCCCTGGTTCTGTGGCTCCTCCTGACACCAGACGACCTCCACCGCATTCGGATAGCGCTGCAAAATCGCGGCATACTCCTCTGTAGGGAACGGATAGAGCTGCTCGAGACGCACGATCGCGACGTCGCGCACCTCGTCGGCGCGGCGCGCCTCGAGCAGATCGAAGTACACGCGGCCGGAGCAGAACACGACACGCCGTACCTGTCCTGCCTGCAGATCGTCGATCTCGCCGATCACGTTCATGAAGCGGCCCTGCGCGAGGTCGCCGATCGCAGAGACCGACAGCTTGTGCCGGAGCAGGCTCTTCGGCGTCATCACGATCAGCGGCTTGCGGAAGCCCTGCAGCATCTGCCGCCGCAGCATGTGGAACATCTGCGCGGGCGTCGACGGCACGCAGACCTGCATGTTGTTCTCCGCGCACAGTTGCAGGAACCGTTCGAGCCGCGCGGAGGAATGCTCCGGACCCTGGCCCTCGTAGCCGTGCGGGAGAAAGAGCGTCAGCCCGCAGATGCGGCCCCACTTCGCCTCGCCCGAGCTGATGAACTGGTCGATCACGACCTGTCCGCCATTGGCGAAATCGCCGTATTGCGCCTCCCAGATGACCAGGCAGTTCGGATCCGCAGTCGCGTAGCCGTACTCGAAACCCATCACCGCTTCTTCGGAGAGCAGCGAGTCGATCACCCGGAAGCGCGGCTGCCCGGATTTCAGGTGCTCGAGCGGAACGTAGACCGCGCCGGTCTTCTGACAGTGACCCTCCGCATGACGGTGGAAGAACGTGCCGCGCGCGCTGTCCTGACCCGTGATGCGGACCTCGAACCCCTGATCGAGCAGACTCGCATAGGCCAGTATCTCGGCGAATCCCCAGTCGAGGGGCGTCTCGCCCGCCGCCATCCGGCGCCGTTCTTCGACGATGCGCGCCACCTGCCGGTGCAGCTGGAAGCCCTCCGGATACGTCGTTGCGTGCTCGGCGAGCTCGCGCAGCAACGCCGGCCTGACCCCCGTGCGCACGGGCTCCGTCCAGTCGACGTCGTGGTACTTGCCCCAGTCGACCGTATACTTGTTACCGATCAGGCCCAGCGACTGGCGCACCTGCGGCTGGCCCTCGTCGAGGCCCCGGCGGTACTCCTCGGCCATCGCCCCGACCTGCGCGGCAGTCACGACCGACTCCTCGACCAGCCGCTCCGCGTAGATCTGTCGCGTCGTCGACTTCGCGCGAATCGCGCGGTACATCAGCGGCTGGGTCGCGGCCGGCTCATCCGCTTCGTTGTGGCCGAGCCGCCGGTAGCACACCAGATCGATCACCACGTCCTTGTAGAATTTCATGCGGTAGTCGAGCGCGAGCCTGGCGGCGAACACCACCGCCTCGGGATCGTCACCGTTGACGTGCAGGATCGGCGCCTCGATCATCTTCGCGACGTCGCTGCAGTAGAGCGTCGAGCGGGCGTCACGCGGGTCGCTGATCGTGAAGCCGACCTGGTTGTTGATCACGATGTGCACGGTGCCGCCGGTGTAGAAGCCGCGCGCCTGCGACATCTGCAGCGTTTCCATCACCACACCCTGCCCCGCAAAGGCGGCGTCGCCGTGCAGCAGCACGGGCATCACCTTGTCGCCGCGCAGGTCGCCGCGGCGCTCCTGGCGCGCCCGGACCGAGCCTTCCACCACGGCATCGACGATTTCGAGATGCGAAGGGTTGAACGCGAGCGCGACGTGGACGTTGCCGCCGGCGGTGCGCAGATCGGCGGAGAAGCCCTTGTGATACTTCACGTCGCCCGAGCCCTTGAGCGTCGTCGGGTCGTACTGCCCCTCGAACTCGGTGAACAGGTCCGCGGGCGACTTGCCCAACACGTTGACCAGCACGTTGAGGCGGCCTCGATGCGCCATGCCGATCACGATGTCCTCGACACCGTGATCGCCGCCTCGCTGAATGAGATCGTCGAGCAGCGGGATCAGGCTGTCGCCGCCCTCGAGCGAGAAGCGCTTCTGCGCGGGGAACTTGGTCGCGAGGTAGCGCTCCAGCCCCTCCGCCATCGTGAGCTGATGCAGGACGTTGCGGCGGGCCTCGGGGGCGAGGCGCTCGCGCATGCGGTCGGTCTGGAATCGATCGTGAAGCCAAAGCCGCTCGGTCGTATCCGAGACGTGCGCAAACTCCGCACCGATCGTTCCGCTGTAGATGTGCTGCAGCTGCGCGAAGATGTCCCGCAGTTTGAGACGAGGCTGTATCGCGTCGTTGCGGCTGCCGGTATAGAACTCCCGGTCGAGATCGGTCTCCGTCAGCCGGTAGTACTCGAGGTCGAGCACACGCGGGCGCGGCCGCACCATCAACCCGAGCGGATCGATGTCGGCGACCAGATGGCCGCGGTTCATGAACGTCTGGATCAGTCGCGAGACCGCGGCCTGCTTCGCACCTTCGGTCGCGGCGCTGGCCGGCGCGGCCGGGGTTGCCGCCGGGCTCGCGCTCGCTGCACGTGCCGCAAGCTCGGCCACGACCCGCCCGTGCGCGACCTCTCCCGGTCCGGAGATCGTCTGAAAGTATTGCCTCCAGTGCTCCCGAACCGACCCCGGATCCGCCAGGTAGCGTTCGTAATGGTCCTCGATGTAGGCCGCGTTGCCCGCCGCCAGCGGCGTGGCGGGAAGCATCGGCGTCAGTCGGGCCATCGCGACTAAGTGTCCGTCCTGCTTAGACATTCGGCCCCGCCTGGCGGGCGGAGAAGGGCCGCGTAGTGTAGCGAAAAGGGATCGGGCACGCGACGTGCATCAGATCTGCCGGGAAATGGCGAAGTGCGACGTCACAAGGAGGCGATATGGCACGGTGCGAGGTCTGCGGAAATTCCTACGACAAGTCCTTCGAGGTGATCAAAGGCGGCGGCGAGCGCCATGTCTTCGACAGCTTCGAATGCGCGATTCACGCCCTGGCCCCCCGCTGCAGCCATTGCTCATGCCGGATCATCGGCCACGGCATGGAAGCGTCCGGCAAGTTCTATTGCTGCGCGCATTGCGCTGAGGAATCCGGTTACCCGGAGATGCACGACCGGATCGAGTAGCGATCCAGATAGCGAGTCCCAACCTCGGCCAGCGCGAGTCGGACGTTGCATTTGCGTTCGCCGGCGGTCTGCGTGGACGGGTATACGCTCATCCGCACGATCGGTAGCGCGTCGTAACGCCTACGAATCGAAGCCGATCGAACCAGAGCTGCTGGTGAGCGTGCTGGCCGTGCTTGCGAAGTGCGAGTGACGCTGGCGCGTGTCGCGGTTGGCGCCCCCGGCCGGAGTTGAACCGACGACCTACCGCTTAGGAGGCGGTCGCTCTATCCACTGAGCTACGGGGGCGTGTGCCGAAGTCTAGCCTGCGCGCCCTCATGGCTGCGCCGCCGTCGCCGGACATTAGATTCCGAATTCAATAACTTGAGCAAGCTCTTGTTTCTTACCGAGGTCCGTCCGCGTCTCGTCGGACATTTCCCGTCGCACTCGCGCCCCTGGACTACGGATCCGGCTCCTCGCTTGCGCCACTGTAGGGTCCGACGAGGGACGGAGGGATGCGTCATGGAAGACGAGTACTGTGTGACGCTGGAGACCGATGAGGACGGCTGCGGTCACCTGAGCTTCGAGCTGCCTCCGGACACGCCGGAAGAGCAGATCGCCTACTTCAAGACGCTGCTGCTTCGAGTGGAGCTCGGTTCGATCGAGCTGCTCGACCCCGACACCCGCGAGGTCGTGTACTTCCTCCGGCCCCTGATTCTGCACTAGCAGCTGCCGCCGAGTCGGCACGTACCGTGGGGGGCAAATCGCGGTCGCCGGCGGACCGCCTGTGACCTCTGCGACCTGCCCGGCCCCGCTGCGGAAGATACGTAGCCTCCGCGCGCTCCCCGTGCGCGATACTCTGGCGCCACCGCTGTGTGCCCCCGAGGCAAGCGATCTTCTGCTGCAACGAGATGGAACGCATTCACCGCCATCGGCGTCGGTCAGCGTTGATGAAGTCGCGCGGCAAACAGGGACCAGCGGATACCGGCGGATCCGACGACGGCCATCGCCTCCAGGACCGCATGATGCAGGTATCACGGCTCGCCACGCTTGGCGAGATGGCTGCCGGCGTCGCTCACGAGCTCAATCAACCGCTCACCGCCATTTCGAACTACGCACGCGCCTGCGAGCGCATTCTGCAGCGGGAGAAGCCCGAGCTGGACGAGGTGCTCGAGGCCATACGGGAGATCGGCCTGGAGGCGGGCCGCGCGGGGCAGATCATCCGACGCGTGCGTGGTCTCGTGGCCGACCAGCCCTCCGAGCGCACTTCAACCGATCTCAATGAGCTGGTATCGGAACTGGGCACGCTCATGCAGACCGATGCGCGTGTGCACGACGTACGTTTGCGAATCGAGCTCGGCAACCCGCTGCCGTCGGTGGTCATTGACCGCGTACAGATCCAGCATGCGCTGCTGAACCTCCTGCGCAACTCGCTCGAGGCCCTGGACGAATCTCCGGCGGGGCCCCGCGAAGTCGTGATTCGGACCGTGGCGGTCGACGGCGGCGATGTCGAGCTTTCCGTTGCCGACTCGGGACCGGGCGTTGCGCCGCACGTTCTCGAACGCCTGTTCGTACCGTTCGTAACGACCAAGCCGCGCGGCACGGGGTTGGGGCTGGTGACCAGTCAGAGCATCGTACGTGCGCACGACGGAACTCTCGCGCACAGGCAGAATACGCCGCAAGGAGCCTGCTTCTTCATGCGCATACCTTCAGCTCTGGACTGAACATGATGCTCGCCTCGAGACAGACACGGGACCCGGCACCGATGGTCTTCATCGTCGACGATGACGAAGGAGTACGGAACTCGCTGCGCTTCCTGCTGAAATCGGTGAACCTGCCAGCCACCGCGCTCGCCTCGGCGCAGGAGTTTCTGGACACCTATACGACGGACCAGGCGGGCTGCCTGGTCCTCGACGTGCGGATGCCCGGCATGAGTGGTCTCGAGCTGCAGCAGGAGCTGAACCGCCGCGGAGCCGTCATCCCGGTCATCTTCGTGACCGGACACGGCGACGTCCCGATGGCAGTCGACGCGGTCCAGCATGGCGCGTTCGACTTCGTCCAGAAGCCGTACCGCGAGCAGGAGCTTCTCGATCGAATCCAGCGTGCGCTGACCAAGGACGAGACCAATCGCGCCGCGTTGCGCCAGCTCGATCGAATCCGCACGCGGCTCGAGTCGCTCACCCACCGCGAGCGCGAAGTGCTGCAGCTGATGACCCTGGGCAAGCCGAACAAGGTCATGGCGGCGGAGCTCGGGCTGAGCCAGCGCACGGTCGAAATCCACCGCGCACACGTCATGGAGAAGACCGGTGCGAACTCCGTCGCCCAGCTGGTGCGCATGGTGCTCGACGTCGAGACTGCCCGGCCGGGCGGCCATTAGTACCCCGAGATTCGTGCATACTAGCTGCGCTGCCGCTCACTGTGAGCTACTGGCCGCGCACATGTTGTCGTCCGAGCTCGTACGCAGTGTCCTCGACTCCGCCCCGGATGCGATGGTGATCGTCGATGCATCCGGCTCCATCGTGTTCGCGAACCGGCAGGTCGCGACACTGTTCGGCTATGAACCGGAGCAGCTGCTGGGCCGCAGCGTCGAGCAGCTGCTGCCGGAGCGATTTCGCGGACGTCACATCGAGCATCGCCGGCAGTACAGCTCACATCTGCGCACGCGACCGATGGGCGCCGGGCTCGACCTTGCTGCGCTGCGCCGGGACGGGAGCGAGTTCCCGGTCGAGATCAGCCTGAGCCCGATCACGGACCCCGCTGGCCTGCTGGTCGTAGCCGCCATCCGAGACATCACCGACCGACGTGCGATCCAGCGCGAGCTGCTCGCAGCGCGCGAAGCCGCGGATCGCGCCAACGAAGCGAAGAGCCGCTTTCTCGCGACCGCAAGCCACGATCTGCGCCAACCGCTGCAGGCGATGGCCTTGCTGAACGGCACGATGCGCCGGATAGCCAGGGACGCAGACCTCATCGACGCGCTTGACCAGGGACAGCAGGCGATCGAAGGCATGTCGCGTCTTCTCAATGCGCTCCTGGACATCAGCAAGCTCGAGTCGGGGGCGATCAAACCCGAGGTGACCGATTTCAAAGTGGCGGCGCTGTTCGAGGAGCTGCGCGCCGAGTTCGCCGGCCTTGCGGCCAGCAAAGGCCTGCGACTGGAGATCGAGCCCTGCGCCGATCGTGCCCGTTCCGACCCGTCGCTGGTCGGCCAGGCGGTGCGCAACCTCGTTTCGAACGCAATCAAATACACGCGCAAAGGGCGTGTGTTGCTGCGCTGCCTGCATGGGCCATCCTGCCTGCGCCTGGAAGTCGCCGACACGGGGGTCGGGATCCCGGCCGACGAGCTCTCCAGGATCTACGACGACTTCTACCAGGTCGGCATCCCGACGAATACGTCGCGGGAGGGCTACGGCCTCGGGCTCGGCATCGTCTCCAGGATCGTGCGGCTGCTCGGACTGAAGCTCGATGTCACGTCCGAGCCGGGGAAGGGATCGGTATTCTCGCTCGAGCTCCCGGCGAGCGGCGGCGCCGCTGACGCCCAGGGCGCGTCAGCGCCGGACGTCGATCGGACGCGACTCGCGCGGCCTTCACGCGTGCGTCTTCTGCTGGTCGAGGACGACCCCAGTGTGCGCAACGCCACCCGCATGCTGCTGAAGGTCGAGGGCTATGACGTCAGCACCGCTGCGTCGCTGCACGAGGCCCTGCATCAGGCCGCCGAACATCCGGACATCGGGCTGCTGGTCACGGACTATCATCTCGCCGCAGAAGAAACCGGCCTACAGGTACTGTCCGCCGTTCGCGAGGTACTGGGACCGGATCTCAAGGTGATCCTCATCACCGGCGACACCTCTTCGGCCATGCGCGCGCGGGCCCGCGATTCGCACCTGCGCGCGGCGAGCAAGCCGATCAATGCCGATGAACTGCTGACCCTCATCCGGGAACTCCTCGCAAGTTGAGGGCAACCGGGACCCGACGCCGCACTGGCGCTCGGGGAGGATGGAGGTATCGCGCCGGTGTGGTTTCTCTCGTTCATCGATCTGCCCGCGCTGGTCCTCCTGATTACGGCGAACAGCACGCCGGTCATCGTCGCCCGTCTCCTTGGCAAGCGCTGGTCGTCGCCGATCGACGCGCATTCGGTGCTGCGGGACCGACGACCATTGTTGGGCCCGCACAAGACCTGGCGTGGACTCGTAACGGGCGTGACGGCGAGCGGCCTGGTCGGTGTACTGCTGCCTCCGGGCCTGCTTCTTGGCGCCGCGTTCGGCGCGCTCTCGTTGCTCGGCGATCTCTGTTCGTCCTTTCTCAAGCGGCGTCTGAATCGCGAAAGCGGACAGTCAGTGCCGCTGCTCGATCAGCTTCCCGAGGCGCTCCTGCCGCTCGTCATCCTCGCGGACGCTCTGGACCTCACCCGTGAGGCGATCATCGGAACAACGCTCCTCTTCACCGTGCTCGATCTGATCGTCGCCACGGTGTGGACGACAGCGAGGCTCAGCGTGCGCGCTCAGCGCAACGGAGGCGAGTAAGACGAGGTTGCGGCTCGACTACCGGACGCTCTCCTGACGCGCCTGCGCACCGACGAGCTGTGCCAGCCCGGCGAGTTCCGCCGCAACCGCGGGCAGGAGGTCGTCGAAGGAAACCAGGCCGACGAGATCTCCCGCCTCGTTCACTACCGGGGCGCGGCGCACCCCGCGGGCGCTCAGGCGCCCTACGGCCTCGGCCACGCCGCTCGTCTCCTGGACCGTCACCGGATGGCTGGTCATGACGTCGCTCACATTCAGGCAGAACAGGTCTGCCTGGCGCGCCAGCTGACCACAGACGATGTCCCGGTCGGTGACGATCCCGATCGGGGTCAGCGACTCGCCGCGCCGTTCCGCGACGACGAGAGCCCCGACATGCCGCTTCCGCATCTCCCGGGCGGCCGTCGAGAGCGGCTCATCCCGCATTACGAAATAGACTTCCCGGCTGCACAGCTCACCGACCTGCATGGCCATATCTCCACTACGGCTCGGCAATTGATAACCGTCGCCCCGGCGCAGCGGAATCCGCAATGTTACGGATTGCCGGTTCTCGGAGCGGGCGGCGTAATGCCTCCTGGCGTGCAAGTCGCGCCCGGTCCTTGCAAGCGGGAGGAGCAGGTGATGAAGATTGGCCAGGTATACAGCCGGCCCGTGATCAGCGCCCCGGCAAGCGCCACGCTGGCCGAGGTGGCCGTGCTCATGAAGGACCATCACGTCGGCACGGTGGTCGTGACCAAGGCGCCGATGGACCGCCCCGTCCCGGTCGGCATGATCACCGACCGCGACATCGTGCACGCACAGCTCGATCGCGGCGCCGACCTCAACAGCCTGAGCGCCGAGGACGTCATGACACGCGATCCCCTCATACTGAGCATCGATGACTCCGTGGACGACGCCATCCAGCGCCTCCGTGCCGGCGGCGTGCGCCGCGCCCCAGTGGTGACCTCGGGCGGAGCGCTGGCCGGTCTCGTGTCGACGGACGATCTGCTCGGTCAGGTGGCCCACGAGCTGTCGGCTCTCGCACGTCTCGTGACCGAGCAGCCGAGGAAAGAAGCCTCTGCAGTCGTTCCCTAGCCTCGCTTCGGAGATTCGCCGATGCCTGCCCTTCGCCGGATTCTTGTCGCAGTCAAGGACCCGAAATCCCGGACGCTTCCCGCGGTCGCCAAAGCGGCGCAGCTCGCCCGAGCCACGGGCGCGGACCTCGAGCTCTTCCATGCCATCGCCACGCCGCTGTATGTCGACGCGTCGTACGGACCCAGTCTGGCAGAGGTCGAACGCCAGACCAGGGAGCGCTCGCTCGCCGATCTTCAGTCGATCGCCGGGCGCCTGCGCAGGCACGGCATCAGGGTTACGCTGTCGGCCGATTGGGACTTCCCTATCTACGACGCCATCGTGCGGCAGGCGAGCCGCATCAAGGCGGATCTCGTCGTTGCCGAGCGGCACGCTGGTCGTCATGTCGCCCCGTGGTTGCTGCACCTGACCGACTGGGAGTTACTGCGTTTGAGCCCCGTTCCGGTCCTCCTCGTCAAGAGCCCGCGCCCATATCGACGCCCCGCCGTGCTCGCGGCCCTCGATCCGGGCCACGCCTTCTCCAAGCCGGCCAAGCTCGACGGCGAGATCCTGCGCGTGGCCGGGCTGGTCTCGGACGCGCTGCATGGCACGCTGCATGCCGTGCACGCCTATCTCCCCATGCCCTCGCTGCCGGTCTCCGACGACATCGTGACTGCAGACCTGGCCGCGCGGATCAGGACTACCGCGCGCGCCAGGGCGCGCAAGGCGTTCCAGGGCGCCCTGCAGACGGCGAAGATTCCGGCGGCTCGCCGGCATCTCGTTGCATCTCATCCGATCAATGCCATACCGGACGTCGCGCGCAGGACTCGCAGCGCCATCGTCGTGATGGGCGCGGTGTCGCGCTCCGGACTGAAGCGCGTCTTCATCGGCAATACGGCCGAGAGCGTGCTCGACCAGCTCGCCTGCGACGTACTGATCGTCAAACCGGCGAGCTTTGTCAGCGGCGTGGCACGCGCCCGTCGAGGGGCCCGGCTGATTGCCCCGATGCCGATGTACGGCCTGTGAGACGCCTCCAGCCGCCGCCGCACAGTATCGGCGACGACCTCCAGGCGGTGGGCTAGCCACCCAGCCGTGCGCGGATCGCCGCGATGCACGCCTCGGCGGGCTGAGCCTGTCCCGTGTCGATGGAGATGGCCTGCGCAAGCTCCACGGCCGTGAGGTCGTGGCGCGTTGCGAGCTGATGATCGAGCACCGCCAGAGTCCCCTCGGAGGCGTCGCTCCCCGCTTGGCTGCGCCCGGCGACGCGCGCACGCAGCGTCTCGCCGTCCGCGTGACACCACAGGATCGCGAACGGGCAGCGCCGCTCCCGCGCCAGCTCTGCGAATTGCTGCCGGTCCGCGGCGCGCAGGAACGCCGCGTCGACGATCACCGTGGAGCCCGACGTCAATGCTGCGGCTGCGCAGCGCCTCAGACGGGCGTACACCTGATCCGTGACATCCGGCGAATACAGCTTCTCGCCGATGCCGGAGTCCGTCTTCGCGAGTGGTGAGACGCCCGCGAGGCGCTTGCGCTCCAGGTCCGACCGGATGCGCAGCGCCGGCAGCTGCCCAACGAGCCGCTCGCTGAGCCACGACTTCCCGCTGCCTGTGACGCCGTGGGTGATCAGCAGAGCCGGCCGCCGATCCCGCAGCAGCTGGCCGGCGACGCCGATGCGCTGCCTGCGGCGTTCGAGCAGCGGCTCGGCGGCCGACCTGCCGGTCGCCGAGGCGGCGGCCAACGCGTCGATCTTTGCCCGCACCAGCGCGCGGTACACCGCGAACATGGTGAACAGACGCAGCCCCTCGTAGTCGCCCGTATGCTCGAGGTAGGCACTCACCAGCGCGTGCCCGAGATCACGCCGCCGGTGCGCCGCGAGGTCCATGTACAGGAATGCGATGTCGCTCATCACGTCGATGAAGCGAAGCTCCGGGCTGAACTCGATGCAGTCGAACGGCACCCAGGCGCCGCGCCATCGAACGATGTTCCCGGCGTGGAGATCGCCGTGGCATTCGCGCACGGCGCCGGTGCGCTTGCGCCGTTGGATGAGCGACGCCTCCCGGGCGAGCGATCCCTGCAACCAGGCCTCGAGGCGACGCACCGCCGCCGCTTCGTCTGCGGCTTCGACGTGCCGACGCAGGACCTCGGTGTTATCGAGCATCTGTGCCCGCACACAGTCCGGATCGCCGAACGGGCTGTCCGCCGGCGGACGGGCCGCGCCGCCGTGAAAGCCGGCGAGGACTGCGGCCAGCGCCGCCATGTCGGCGGGCGACACCAGGCCGTGGTCGAGCTGGTTCGAGAGTTCCTGCGCCGGGTCGAACTGCCGCATCCGGACGGCATACTCAACGGCCGGCCCGCGGCCGCCGACTTTGAGGCGGCCGTCTTCGCGAGCGAGGGCAATTACGTCGAGGTACAGGTCAGTGGCAAAGCGGCGGTTCAGGCGCAGCTCTTCCTCGCACAGCACGCGGCGCCGCTCGAGCGTCCCGGCGTCGAGGAAGTCGTAGCGTATCGGCTTCTTGATCTTGTAGGCGTAGCGCCCCGTCAGCACGATCCACGATATGTGTGTCTCGACGACGCGCAGCCCCTCGACCGCGTGCGGAAACGCCGCGGCGGTAAGTTCGCCAATTGCGAGCTCCGCCGTCATCGCCGCGAGCGTTTGACGTCGCGCCGTGGCGCGCGAGCTCAGCCCCGCAAGGTCCGCTCGATTCTCTGCTCGTTGCGGATCGAACCGGAGACGTCCGCCAGCTGGCCAACGATGTGATCGACGACGTCGTCGAGCGACAGCACGCCGCTCACATGCCCGCGCGGACCGACCACTGGCACGCGGCGCACTCCCAGCCCGCGCATGCGTCGCAGCGTCTCGGTGATCCCATCGTCGTCGGCTGCAACGAGCGGGTCCGGGGTCATTACGTCGCCGACCGTCAGAGTGTGCGGGTCGACGTCCTTGGACATGACTTTGACGACGATATCGCGATCCGTCAGAACGCCGACCGGCGTGCCGCCGCCGGATCGCGCGTCGGTCACGATCAGATAGCCGATGTGATTATTGCGCATCACTTCGGCTGCCGCCGCAATGTCGATCGCTCGATCGACGACCACCACCCTTCGCGTGCAGATTGATCCGACCGACATGATGATCATCCTCCTTTCCACCGCGTCCTGATTACGGTAAGAAGCCTAGCGGGGCTCCCCCGCCCGCGCTGTACGGAGTTGTGCGGATCGCCGCGCGCGCGCCGCTGTGATCCACTGCGCTCAACCATGCGAGGGCAGGACGTACGGTTTGCAGATCGCCGGCAGGCGGGGCGGTTGCTGGGGGGAAAGGTATGCGGGCTTGCGCTGCCGCCGCCCATTCTGGTCCTCGGCTTGCCGCGCGGCGGAGTCCCCGTGGCCCACGAAGTGGCAGACGCCCTGGGCGCCGAGCTCGACGTGCTCGTCGTGCGCAAGATCGGCATGCCCGGTCAACCGGAGCTGGCGATCGGGGCAATCGCCGCCGGCGGCATCATCGTGCGCGAGCCGACCGTGGAGCAGTTCCCGGGGCTTGCCGCCCGCTTCGAGCAGCTTGTCGAGCGGGAACGTCCGGAGCTCGAGCGCCGTGAGCGTGCCTACCGGGGCGACAAACCGCCTTTCGACCTGCGTGGCCGCACCGTCGTCCTCGTCGACGATGGCCTGGCTACCGGCGCCACGATGCTTGCGGCGATCCGGGCGGCGCGCAAGGCAGGCGCTGCCCGCGTCGCCGTCGCAGCGCCGGTTGCCTCCGACGAGGCTGCGGCACTCGTCGCTGCCGAGGCAGATGACGTTGCGATCGTTCAGACGCCGGCGCTGCTGCTCGGAGTCGGCGCGTGGTATCGCGACTTCGAGCAGGTCGAAGACGCCGAAGTGCGCCGCCTTCTCCACCAGGAACCGGCGGGCTCCCGACAGTCCGCCCGCGGCGGGTGACCGCCCTTGCATTCGGCGGATGCCGGTGGGAATAGGTACATGGCAGATCTGGGTGCAGTGAAGTCGCGGTGCATCGGGGGCGGCACTGCCGGCGTCGCCCTCCGGCATGGCAGTGAGCGATGACCGGAGGACTGACGAGCCCTTGTCTCTTCGCCCCGCCGGAGAGTCGAGCGCTTGCGGAGATCGCCGCTTCTGCAGCCGGTATCGCACTCGCGCCGCTGGAAGATCGACGCTTCGAGGGTGGCGAGTTCAAGCTGCGCCCTCTCGAATCGGTGCGCGGGCGCAGCGCGTTCGTGCTCCAGACTCTCGCGGCAACCGAGGATGCGCCGACCGCCGACCGGCTGGTCCGGCTGCTCTTCCTGATCAGCGTGCTGCGCGATGCAGGAGCCGCGCGGCGCATCGTGCTGATTCCGTATCTCGCGTACGCGCGGAAGGACCGGAGGACCCAGCTCAGGGACCCGGTCAGTAGCCGTTACGTGGCCCAGCTCCTCGAAGCCGCCGGCGCCGACCAGGTCGTGGCGATCGACGTGCACAACCCGGCAGCCTTCGACAACGCCTTTCGGGTTCCCGTGGATCACCTGACCGCGCTGCCGATGTTCGTCGATCATTTTGCCCGCCGGCTGGCGCCGGGGCCGCTGCTGGTCGCCTCGCCGGATGTCGGCGGCATCAAGCGCGCACAGCTGTTCCAGGAGCTGCTGGCCGAGCGGGTCAAACGCCCCGTAGAGCTGGCATTCCTCGAGAAGCGGCGCGCCTCCGGCGTGGTGTCCGGTGACCGGCTCGTTGGCATGAGCGCTGACAACCCCACGGTGATCGTGATCGATGATCTGTGCGCCAGCGGTGGGACACTGATCCGGGCCGCCGCCACGTTACGCCGTGCGGGAGCCAGCTCGGTCCACGTCGCAGTCACGCATGCCCCCATCGACTCAGGCCTCGCCGCCGTGCTCGCCTGTGAGGACGTCGGCGAAATGGTGGTCACCGACAGCGTCGGACCGAGTGCACAGCGACTCGCCCAGTCCTCCGCAGCGCGCGACAGGCTGGTCGTTCTGTCGGCGGCGTCGCTGATCGGCAGCGCGATCGCGCGCATGTCGGTGGGCAGGCCGCTGGCGCCGCTCCTGAGCTGCTGGCCGCTTCCAGGCGACGTGTGAGTTGTACGTATTGCTGGCGGTCTGCCGCAGCGCGATTCTGCCCAGCGCGACATCTCCTCCGCGCGAGGGAGTGACAGCAAGGAGACTTCCATGACGAGCACGAGCCCGGAAACCCAGCCTGTCGCGCGTCCGGCCCCGACAGCCAGGCGAGGGACCGTCGCAAAGCCTGCAGCCCTCATCCGGCCGGAAGCGAGACTGGCGATGATCTGCGACGCGGCATATTTTCTCGCCGAGCGGCGTGGGTTCATCCCCGGTCACGAGCTGGACGACTGGCTGACGGCGGAGAAACAGATCGATCTGGCGTTGGCTGCCGGCGCCCCGGAACGTGGAGCCCCGAGCGCATGACCGCCAAGCATGTCCTGTTCCGGTCGGCGGCACGAGAGAAGGTGTTGCGCGGCGCGACCGATCTCGCCGATGCGGTACGGATAACGCTCGGCCCGAAGTCCAAGTCGGTCCTGATCCAGAAGAAGTGGGGTTCGCCGATCGTCTGCAACGACGGGGTGACAATCGCGAAGGAGTTGGAGCTGGAGGACCCGGAGGAGAATCTGGGCGCGCAGATGCTGCGACAGGCCGCCGAGAAGACCGGCGATGCCGTTGGCGATGGCACCAGCACCGCAACGATTCTTGCGCACGCAATCTACGCCGACGGCGTGCGCAACGTCGCCGCTGGCGCAAGCGCCATCGACCTCAAGCGCGGTCTGGACAAGGGACTTGCCGCGGCGGTCGAGGCGCTCAAGGCGCTTGCGCGGCCCGTGAGCAGCCGCCGTGAAAAGGCACAAGTCGGCACCATCTCCGCGCACAACGACCCGACGATCGGCGAGCTGGTCGCCGATGCGATGGAGAAGGTCGGTGGTGACGGCGTCATCACCGTGGAAGAATCGAAGACGACCGAGACGACCCTGGAGGTCGTCGAAGGTCTGCAGTTCGATCGCGGCTACATGTCCCCTTACTTCGTCACCGATCCGGCAACCATGGAGGCCGTGCTCGAGGATCCCTATGTCCTGATCGTCGATCGCAAGATCAATATCCTCAAGGACGTCATCCCGCTGCTCGAACAGGTCGCCAGGGCGGCCCGCCCGGTCCTCGTCATTGCGGAGGACATCGAGGGCGAGGCGCTCGCCACGCTCATCGTGAATCAGATCCGGGGGGTACTGAAGAATGCCGCCGTCAAGGCGCCCGGCTTCGGAGATCGCCGCAAGGCGATGCTCCAGGACATGGCTGCTTTGACAGGCGGCCAGCTCATCTCCGAGGAGCTGGGTTTCAAGCTCGAGGACGTCAAGCTCGAGCAGCTTGGAGTCGCCAAGCGGGTCGTCGTCGACAAGGACACCACGACGATCATCGGCGGCATGGGGCGAAAGGCCGATATCCAGGGACGTATCCAGATGATTCGCAAGGAGCTGGAGAAGACGACCAGCGACTACGACCGCGAGAAGCTCGAAGAGCGCCTCGCGAAGCTGTCGGGGGGCGTCGCCGTGATCCGGGTCGGCGCGCCCTCGGAATCCGAGATGAAGTCGAGAAAGGACGCGCTGGACGATGCCATCAGCTCCACCAAGGCCGCGGTGGCCGAAGGCATCGTGCCGGGCGGCGGACTCGCACTGCTGCGGGTGTCGCCGGCACTCGAGGCGCTCGAGGAGAAGCTCGCCGGCGATGAGCGGACGGGCGTGCAGATGCTCCGCCGGGCCCTGCAGGCTCCGGCGCGCCAGATCGCGGAGAATTCCGCCGTCGACGGCGGCGTCGTGGTCGACCGGATGTTGAACGGCACCGGAAACCTCGGCTTCGACGCGGCACGCAAACAGTATGTGGACCTGTTCGAGGCCGGCATCGTCGACCCGGTCAAGGTCGTGCGCCTGGGACTCGAGAACGCCGTTTCGGTTGCGAGCGTGCTCTTGCTGACCGAGGCGACGGTGACCGAAAAGCCGGAAAAGCACGAGCCGCACCCGGTGACCGAGGACGCGGCATAGAGCGGCGGCATTGGCCTACTACATCAGCAGCGAGGTTGCCGGGCACTTCGACCAGGTCGTGGCGGACGTGGTCGCACGGCTGAAGTCGGAGGGCTTCGGAGTCCTGTCCGACATCGATGTGCGTGCCGCACTGAAGGCCAAGATCGGCGCGGACATTCCCGCCTACCGCATTCTCGGCGCCTGCGACCCCAAACTTGCGCACGAGGCCCTGAAAATCGAAAGCCGCCTCGGCGTGCTGCTGCCGTGTAACCTCATCGTTCATCAGACGGCGGCCGGCCACGTCGAGGTCGCGAGCGTCGATCCCGTGGTGGCAATGGAACGTACCGGCAATCCCGCGCTCGCCCGCATCGCACTCGAGGTGCGCCGGCGCCTGGCGCGAGTCGTGGAGGGCCGGGCCCGCTGATCTGCGCCCGGAGCGCCATGTCTGCGGAGACTGCACTACCCGAGTCACCCAGTGCTGCCGGCGCGACACCTGGCTCCAGGACCGCATCGAAAGCCGGCGGCGGTGCAGCTGCGCAGGAGCTTCAGGCGCTCCTCGATGCCGCAGTCGACGCGGTCGTGGTGATCGATGGTCAGGGACGCATCGAGAGGTTCAATCGCGCAGCCGAGCAGATGTTCGGCTTCCGCGCGAGCGAAATCGTCGGGCGGAATGTCTCCGTTCTGATGCCCGAGCCTGAGCGCAGCGCGCACGATGGTCATTTGCGGCGCTACCTCGAGACCGGGATCTCCAGGATAATCGGGGTCGGCCGCGAGGTACGCGCCCTCCGGCGTGACGGCAGTGTCTTTCCCGTGTCGCTCGCCGTCGGTCGCGTCGCCGGCACCGGACGGCCGCGCTTCGTGGGCTTCATCCGCGATATCTCGCGAAGCATCACGATGGAGCGTGCAGCCACGCAGGCGCAGCAGCGTCTCGCACAGGTGGCGCGACTGAGCACGATGGGCGAAATGGCTGCGGGGCTTGCACACGAGCTCGGCCGGCCGCTGGCAGCGATCACGACCAGCGCCCAGGGATGCCGCCAGCTCCTCGACAGCTCGGGATCCGCGGACCTCACACAGGTTCGCGACGCGCTCGGCGAGATCAGCCACCAGGCCCTGCGGGCCGCCGCCGTGATCCGCCGCCTGCAGGTCTTTCTCGCCGATAAAGGGGTCAACCGCAGGCCGATCCGCTGCAACCGCCTGCTGGAGGACCTTGTCGCCCTGGCACGCCCGGACCTGCACGCCCACGACGTCGTGCTCAGGCTCGGCATCGAACCCTGCCTGCCCGATATCGTTGTGGACGCCGTTCAAGTGCAGCAGGTGCTGATCAACCTCATTCGCAACGCGATCGATGCGACTCTCGAGGACGACGTCAGACCTCGGGAGATCCTGCTCAGCGCCGCGTCGGTCGAAGGCGGTGTGGAGATCGCCGTGAAGGATCGCGGAACGGGTGTGGACCCGAATGACCTGGACCGGCTGTTCACGCCCTTCTTCACGACCAAGCCCCACGGCACGGGGCTCGGCCTCGCAGTGAGCAGCACGATCGTCCAGGCACACGGCGGCCGCCTGTCATATCGTGAGCGAAGGGGCGGAGGTGCCTGTTTTCATTTCACCCTGCCCGCCTTGCGGTTGGATGAAGCGTGAACGGGCGACCGCCGCGCCCCGTTCGTCGTCGATGAGGTGCCGGTGGCCGCGCCGGCGGGGCACGAAACGGCCGCCCACTGAAGGTGGAGCAGCGGCGGGTCGCCCGCACGAGCCGGACGCTGCCGCTGACTGGCATCGCATCCCCGCGCAAGAGGCCATGCGCCGGCTGGAGACCGGCGCGGAGGGACTCAGCTACGCCGAGGCGCACCGGCGTCTGACACGGCATGGCCGCAATGTCCTCGAGGAGCCGCCCTCGCGCTCGCTGGGGGCGCTGTTCGTCGCGCAGTTCGCCGACTTCATGATCCTCACGCTGATTGCCGCAGCCGCGATATCGGGCGTGATCGGCGATCTCGTCGACACGGTCGCCATTGCCGCAATCGTCGTTCTCAACGCCGCGCTGGGCTCGATTCAGGAGCTGCGCGCCGAGCGCGCTCTTGCCGCCTTGCGGTCGCTGTCCGCTCCGTCGGCGACGGTGCTGCGCGCCGGATCCAGTTCGGTCATCCCGGCCGCCGATCTCGTGCCCGGCGATGTCGTGTTGCTCGAAGCCGGGCGGATCGTCCCGGCTGATCTGCGTCTCATGGGCGCGACCGGCCTGCTGGTCGACGAATCCATGCTGACGGGCGAATCCGTACCGGTCGGAAAGAGCACGGATATCGTCGCCCAGGCACAGCTCCCGGTCGCCGAACGCCGCAACATCGCTCACAAGGGAACCGTCGTGACAGGGGGCCGTGGCCTCGGAGTCGTCTTCGCGACAGGCATGCAGACCGAGCTCGGCCGCATCGCACGTCTCCTGGGAGAAACTCCTGTCTCGAAGACGCCGCTCCAACGACGCCTCGCGAGCTTTGGTCAGCGCCTCGCGCTCATCGTCCTCTTCATCTGCGCGGTGGTCTTCGCGACCGGTTTGCTGCGCGGAGAGCCCCTCCTGCCGATGTTCCTCACCGCGCTGAGTCTGGCGGTGGCGGCCATACCCGAAGCGCTGCCCGCCGTGGTCAGCGTCGCGCTCGCGCTGGGTGCTCGCAGGCTGGCTGCGAACAAGGCGCTCATCCGTCGCCTGCCGGCCGTCGAGACACTCGGCTCCATCACGTACATCTGCTCCGACAAGACCGGGACGCTGACCGCGAACGAGATGCGCGTGGATCAGTATCTGTGCGACGGCGAGCCGTCGAGGAGCCTCGGTACGAGCGTCCCGTGGCAGACGCTGCGCTGCGCCATGATCGTGAGCAACGATGCGGTTGCCGACCGCGACGGCCGGATCGTCGGGGACCCCACCGAGGTCGCGCTGCTGCACGGAGCGCTCGCCGCCGATCCCGATGCGCGTACGCGCGCCGCTGCATGGCCTCGCATCGCGGAGATCCCCTTCGACCCGGACCGCAAGTGCATGACGACGATCCATCGCCTGGCGGACGCGGGCGTGGTCTCCATAACCAAGGGCGCGGCGGAGGTGGTGATCGACCGCTCGGTGCTGGAACAGCGCGGTCAGGGTACCGTAGCGATCGATCGCGAGCGGCTGCGTCGCGCCGCCGAAGTCATGGCGGTGGATGGCATGCGGGTGCTGGCCGTCGGCGTCCGCTACTGGGATTCGCCGCCGGCCCCGATCACCTCGCACGCCGTGGAACGCGAGCTGCAGTTCGTCGGCCTGATCGGGCTGATCGATCCGCCGCGACCGGAGGCACGCGACGCGGTTGGCACTTGCCGTGCCGCCGGCATCGTCCCGGTGATGATCACCGGTGACCATCCGGCCACCGCACGGGCCATCGCCCGACGCCTCGGTATCCTGGACGGGGACGGCGGCGCGCTGCTCAGCGGCCAGGACCTGGCGACCCTGACGGCGCAGGAGCTCGAACAACGCGTCAGCGAGGTGCGCGTGTATGCGCGGGTCACGCCGGCCCAGAAGGTGCGGATACTCGCCGCGCTGCAGAGCCGCGGGGAGCTGGTCGCGATGACCGGTGACGGCGTCAACGACGCCCCCGCGCTCAAACGCGCGGACATCGGCGTGGCGATGGGTCTCGCCGGCACGGACGTCGCGAGGGCCGCCAGCGATATGGTGCTGCTCGACGACAACTTCGCGACCGTAGTCCGTGCGGTGCGCGAAGGCCGGCGCATATACGACAATCTCAGACGATTCGTCCGATACATCCTGACGACAAACTCGGCCGAGATCTGGACGATCTTTCTCGCTCCTTTCCTTGGATTGCCGATCCCGCTGCTGCCCATCCAGATTCTCTGGATCAACCTGGTTTCCGACGGGCTACCGGGCATCGCTCTGGCCAGCGAACCCCCGGAGCGCCGCGTCATGCAGCGGCCGCCGCGGCCGCCTGGCGAGAGCCTGCTCGCGCGAGGACTCGGCGTCCATGCGCTGCTCATCGGCCTGACCATGGCGGCGTTCACTCTCGGCGTGCAGGCGTGGCACTTCCACGGCGACTCGGCGTCCTGGCGCACGGTCGCGTTCACGACGCTGTGCTTCACGCAGCTCGGACACGCGCTGGCGGTTCGCTCCGAAGAGACCTCGCTCCTCAAACTCGGCATTACTTCCAACAGACCGCTGTTCGCGGCCATCGTGCTCACCATCTCGCTGCAGCTCGCGGTCGTTTATCTGCCGGCGCTGAACCGGCTGTTTCACACGGTGCCGTTGGACGCGACCGAGCTTGCCGTGTGCGTGCTGGCCGCCGTCGCGATCATCGTCGTGGTCGAGCTGGAGAAATGGACACGTGCCCGGCTGGCGACGCTGCCGGGAGATTCGCGAGTGCAGCGCGGAACGCGTGGCTGAACGCCTCGCGACCGGGCCGCGACAGGGTCATCGCCTGTCCTTCAGCGGTTCCACATGCGTGGCGAGTGTCACACCCGTTCGCTCGGTCACCGCCTGCTCCACCGCGTCCACCAGCGCGTGGGCGCGGGTGACCGACCAGTCGGCAGGCAGCCGCACCACGACGTGCGCATACCGGATCGCGCCGGCCCTCCTCGTCCGCAGCTCGTCGAACTCTGCGCCCATCGGGACGAACTCGTCGAACACCGCCTCGATGCGCGCAACCTCGTCGTCCGGCAGCGCGTGATCCATCAGGCCATCGACCGAGCGGCGCATCAGTTGCCAACCCGTGCGCAGGATGTTCAGCGCCACGAGGCACGCAACCAGCGGGTCGAGCCAGTTTCTGCCGCTGAGCCCCGCGAGCACGACGCCCACGATCACGCCCACGGTGGTCCACACGTCGGTCGTCAGGTGGCGCGCGTCGGCGATCAGCGCGATGGAACGATGCGCACGCCCGACTTGCAGCAGCACACGTGCCACGACCAGGTTCAACAGGCTCGCGACGATCGACAGAGCTGTGCCGATCCCGAGCCTGCTCAGCGGTCGCGGATGGATCAGTCGTTCCGCCGCCGCAACGAAAATACCCGCGGCGGCCAGGAAGATAAGCGCGCCTTCGAACGCCGCCGAAAAGTACTCGGCCTTGCCATGACCGTACGGATGACCTGCATCGGCTGGGGCCTGCGCATAGCTCACCATCAGCAGCGCAAACATGGCCCCCGCGAGATTGACCAGTGACTCGAGAGCGTCGGACAGGTATGCGACCGAATCCGTCAGCCACCACGCTGCGGTCTTGAGCCCGATGGTGGCGCATGCCGCACCGACCGACAGCAGCAACGCACGACGTGGGGAGAGAGTCAGCATCCCGGGAGCTGAAAACCCCCGCCGCGACGGTCCCGGGGGCCTTTGGAGTGGTGGAGCGGAAGGGGATCGAACCCTCGACCTCCGCATTGCGAACGCGGCGCTCTCCCAGCTGAGCTACCGCCCCACGCGAGGGCGCGCATTGTAGCATCGGCCTCCAGCGCCGCAACCACGAAGTCGCTCGCCCCGCCCAGCGTATCATCAGCCGATCGATATCGAGATCCGCCGGCCGCGTCACGCGACATCGACGTCATCGCGATCGACGTCATCGCGCCCACAATGCCGCACGGACTGGGAGTTGAAGATGCTCGCGAAAGACACTGTCGCACCGGAGTTCGAGCTGGCCGATCAGGCCGGGCGCAAGCGAACGCTGGCCGGGCTGCTGATCGACGGTCCCCTGATCCTCTACTTTTACCCGGCCGATTTCACGCCGGGGTGCACGAAGGAAGCGTGCAGCTTTCGCGACCTGCACCAGGATCTCCTCAAGGCGGGACTGCGCGTCGTGGGCATCAGCCCGCAGGACACGGACTCTCATCGGCGCTTCGCCGAGAAGCACGCGCTCAACTTCACGCTGCTCTCGGATCCGGACAAGCGGGTCATCAAGGCGTACGAGCTCGACGGGCCGCTCGGGCTCGGCGTGCGCCGCGGCACCTACCTGATCGGCAAGGACGGCCGCATCCGCGACTCAGTCCTCGCGGATCTGCGCATCGGCGCGCATGAGGCATTCGTCCGCTCTGCGATCGCCGCGGGCGCCACGGCGAAGACCTGATGAAACAGCCAGTTACGTCAGGTTAATTACGCTGTTTCTCGGTCGTCTGGGCCGCCGCTTTGCCCTCCGACGCACTGCCCGCGCTGCCGTAGTGCAGCCGTAGGACCCTGGGGTCGCCCGGGCTCGGCAATACCACCACATAGATCGAGTCGAACTCCGCTTCGCCGACATCGATCTTCGTCTTCGCGAGCTGCTGCAGCACGACGGGGAGCGTGCTCGAGTATCCGACGACCACCACTGTCTGCCCGCGATGATCGGAACGGATGCGTCCCGCCAGCGTCTGCCAGTCGTTGCTCGCCAGAAGATTGATGGGCACGGCGAACTGATTGGCGACCGGTGCCGCCGTCTGCTGCGCGCGCCGTGTATCGGCCGCGTACAGATGATCGACCTTTCCGGCGACGAACAGGTCGGCCAGGAATGCGCCGAGCGCCGCGGCCCGCTCCCCGCCCGCGGTGGTCAGATCCGGATCGCCGTCGGCTGTCGACTGGGATTCGGCGTGGCGCACCAGCACCACGACGGTCGTGCGAGCCCAGCTCCCCAGCCAGACGATCCCCGCCCCGGCCGCAAGCAGCACGAGCAGCGGCAGCAGCAGTGGCGTCAGCAGCGGTCGACGACGCAGGCGATCCAGCGGATCCGGCATGCGCGGATGATAGTCACGATCGCGAAGGCCAGCCATTTGGCGGGCTCGCGCACGCTCAATTGTGTGGAGTGTGCGGCAAACCCGGCGCGGCGATCTGCAACCGGGCAAACGAAGCGGTCGCGCGCATCGCGAGACCGCCGTCGGCGGCCCGCGCGATGAAGAGCACCGGCAGACCGAGCCGCGCGGCCAGTGCGTAGCCCTGTTGCGGACCGAGAACCATCAGCGCGGTCGCATAGGCATCCGCGTACATCGCCGACTCGTGCATGACGCTGACGGATGTCAGTTCGTGCGCTATTGGCCGGCCGCTGCGCGGATCGATCGTGTGCGAAATGCGACGGCCGCCGGCGGGGCGGAAGTCCCGGTAGTCACCGGAGGTCGAGATACTGAGATCCACGAGCGCAACGAGCGTCTGCACTGTACGTGCGCCGGCCTGCGGTCGTTCGACCGCGACGCGCCACGGCCGGCCCGCAGGTCCGCGGCCGCGGCAGCGCACCTCGCCACCGATCTCGACGATGTGATCAGGGTGACCCAGCGCCGTCAGCTCGCGGCTGATCCGGTCGACCGCGTAGCCCGGTGCGATCGCGTCGACGTCGAGCCGCACCTCCGGTGCGAGTTTGCGCACGGCGCGCGGCTGCGCCCGGAGCTCGAGCTTGTCGAACCCGGTGAGCAAAAGCGCAGTGGCGATCGCCGCATCGGACGGCGGTTGATGCGGGGCGGCGTCGGCGCCGAAGCCCCACAGCGCGACGAGCGGCGCGACGGTGAGATCGAATGCGCCGCCCGACTCGCGATCGACCGTGCGTGCGGCCTCGATGACGGCGTAGAGCGGCTCGGAGACCGGCACCCAGTCAGTCGCGGCGCTGCGGTTGAACCTGGACAGCTCGGAGGCCGGATTCCAGGTCGAAAACGTGGCATCGCTCTCGGCCAGAATGCGGCGCACCGCGGACTCGGCCCGCCCGAGCGCGGCCTCGTCGATCGGCTTCGACAGTGTGACAGTCCACGTCGTGCCCATTGCCGAGCCGTGCAGCTCGATCGGCTCTCCGGGGGAACAGGCGGCGGCGAGCACCAGCAGCGCGGCAGCGGATACGGTGCATCGCGCGGCAGACATGTGTCGGCGTGGTGGCGGAGAGGGTGGGATTCGAACCCACGAACACCCGTGAAGATGTTACTGAATTTCCAGTCCAGCGCCTTCGACCGCTCGGCCACCTCTCCGGTCTGGAAGGGCTGCGAAGCCTATCACCATTCGATACCGGCGTCGCGCATCGCAGCTTCGACCGTCGCGTGATGTGCCTCGGCGAGCGGCGTCAGCGGCAGCCGGATCCCGCCGGCGATGAGTCCCATGCGCCGCAGCGCCCACTTGACGGGGATCGGGTTCGGCTCGACGAAGAGCGCCCGATGCAGCGGCGCGATCCGTGCGTCGAGCGACGCCGCGACGTCGAAGGATCCGGCAAGCGCGGCCGCGAGAACGTGATGCATGGCGCGTGGCGCAACGTTCGCCGTCACCGAAATGACGCCGCGCGCACCGACGCGCATCAGGGCCACCGCGGTCGGATCGTCTCCGCTCAACAGCAGGAAGTCCGGCGGGCACATTCGCATGAGCGCGCTGCCACGCGCGACATCGCCCGTCGCTTCCTTGATGCCGACGATCCGCGGGTGTGACGCGAGCCGCGCCACGGTCTCGGGCAGCAGGTCGCAGCCGGTTCGCGCCGGCACGTTGTAGAGGACGATCGGCACGTCGACCGCGTCGGCGATCGCCGAGAAATGCCGGTAGAGGCCCTCCTGAGTCGGCCGGTTGTAGTACGGCGTGACGACGAGCAGCGCATCGGCGCCCGCCTTCGCGGCGGCACGCGCGAGCGCCACGCTCTTTGCCGTCGCATTGCCGCCGCTGCCTGCGACCACGGGAATGCGTCCCGCGAGCCGCTGCCTGGCGTGCCCGACCAGCGCCGCCAACTCCTCCGACGAAATTGTCGGCGACTCGCCGGTCGTGCCGCCGACGACTACGCCGTCCGTGCCTTCCGCGAGGTGGAAATCCAGCAACCGGTCCCAGGCCGCGAGGTCGATGGAACCGTCGTCGCGCATCGGCGTCACCAACGCCGGGATGCTGCCCTTCAACATGTTACGGCCCGGTTGCGAGGACCCGCGATGCTACGCATGCGCAGCCGGCGAGGCAAGGCGCGGGGCTGGCGCGATGTACGCAGCGGAGCGGCCCCGCTACACTGCGCGCCACCACCCCATGAAGCAACTCATCGCGATCAGTGCCGTCGGCAGCGACCGCACGGGCCTCGTGTTCGACCTGACGCGGGTCGTGGTCGATTGCGGCGGCAACATCCTCGAAAGCCGCATGACCGCGCTCGGCAACGAGTTTGCGATGCTGCTGCTGGTGTCGGGAAACTGGCACACGCTCGCCAAGCTCGAAGGCGAGTTGCAGAAGCTCGGCGAGTCCTCCGGGCTCACGATCGTCAGCCGGCGGACCGAGCAACGCCCGCCGCGGCCGGACTTCGTCTCCTACACGGTGGACGTCGTCTCCCTCGACCAGCCGGGCGTGCTGCATCAGCTCGCCGGATTCTTCGCTTCGCGCGGCGTCGACATCGGCGACATCTCGACGCGCACTTACAGCGCCGCCCATACCGGCGCACCGATGTTCTCGGTCTACATGGTCCTGCACGTTCCGACGCGCATCCACATCGCGGCGCTGCGCGAGGAGTTTATGGACCTGTGTGACAACCTCAACCTGGATGCAATCCTCGAGCCGCTCAAGGCTTAGAGCCGATGCCCGACAAGACCGTTCAGCTCGACCGCAAGGTGCCGCCGTTCTCGCTGCCCGCGACGGGCGGCGGCGCCTGGACGCTGGCCGACGCCACCGGCCGGCGACTGGTCGTGTACTTCTACCCGCGCGACAATACCTCCGGCTGCACCGCCGAGGGTGTGGCGTTCCGCGACCTCTATCCGCAGTTCCGCAAGGCGGGTACGGAGATCGTCGGTGTGTCGCCGGACAGCGTCGTGTCGCACGAGAAGTTCAAGGCGAAGTTCGATTTTCCCTTCGAGTTGCTCGCCGACGTCGAGCAGAAGGCCTGCCGGCTCTTCGACGTGATCCGCGAGAAGAGCATGTACGGCCGAAAGTTCCTGGGCGTCGAGCGCAGCACCTTCCTGCTCGATGAAAAGGGCGTCCTGCGTCGCGAGTGGCGTCGCGTGAAGGTGCCGGGGCACGCGGCCGCCGTGCTCGACGCGGCGCGCGAGCTCTGACGTTCCCGCCACAACCGGCGTCCATGCCCGGAGTTCCAGTGCCGCAGAAGAAGAAGCCGTCTCCCCACCGCCGCATCTTCGTCCTCGACACCAACGTGCTGATGCACGACCCCTCCGCGATCTTCCGCTTCGAGGAGCACGACGTCTTCATCCCGATGATCGTCCTCGAGGAGCTCGATGCCGGGAAACGCGGTGTGTCGGAGAGCGCGCGCAACGTGCGGCAGGTCGCCCGCTTCCTCGACGAGCTGATGGCCAATGCGACCAAGCAACAGATCGACCGCGGTCTCGCGCTGCCATCCTCGAACTACACGAACGGCGGCAGGCGCCCGCCGACCGGGCGGCTCTTCTTTCAGACACGCCAGCTCGCCACGGGCCTGCCCGACAATCTGCCCGGACATGGCGCGGACAACGCGATCCTGGCCTACACGCTGGCGCTGCGGCGCGAGCAGCCCCAGGCCCGCGTCACGCTGGTGTCCAAGGACTTCAACCTGCGGATCAAGGCGGCGATCCTCGGCGTGCACGCCGAGGACTATTACAGCGACAAGACCAACGAGGCCGCCGATCTTCTGTATACGGGCGTCGAGGAGCTGCCCGCGAACTTCTGGGATCGCACGGGGCGCAGCCTCGAATCGTGGCACGAGCAGGGCCGCACCTGGTACCGCGTTCGGGGTCGCGTCACGGCGCGCTGGGCTGCGAACCAGTTCGTGCACCAGCCGGGCGATCACGGGCTGGAGGCGGTCGTGCGGCGCATGGAGGGCGATACCGCGATACTCGAGGTGGTGCGCGACTATCGCAGCGAGCGCCACGGCGTCTGGGGCATCAACGCCCGCAATCGCGAGCAGAACTTTGCGCTCAACCTGCTGCTCGAGCCCGACATCGACTTCGTAACCATCCTCGGGCCGGCGGGCACCGGCAAGACACTGCTCACGCTTGCCTCCGGGCTCGCCCAGACGCTCGAGACCAACCGCTATAGCGAGATCATCATGACGCGGGTCACGATCCCGCTCGGCGAGGACATCGGTTTTCTCCCCGGCACGGAGGAGGAAAAGATGGAGCCCTGGATGGGGGCGCTGATGGACAACCTCGAGGTCCTGACGCAGAGCCAGGAGGGCGGCAGCTGGGGCCGCGCCGCGACCAACGATCTGCTGCGCAACCGCATCAAGATCCGTTCGCTCAACTTCATGCGCGGACGGACCTTCCTCAACCGATACATCATCCTCGACGAGGCTCAGAACCTCACCCCCAAGCAGATGAAGGCGCTGATCACCCGCGCGGGCCCGGGGACCAAGCTCGTGTGCCTGGGCAATATCGCGCAGATCGACAGCCCGTACCTCTCGGAGACCACCTCCGGCCTGACCTACGTGGTCAACCGCTTCCGTGGCTGGCCCTACTATGGCCACGTAACGCTGAAGCGCGGCGAGCGCTCGCGGCTGGCCGATTACGCCTCGGAAACGCTCTGAAGCTCCGGAACCCCGCCCACCCGACCCTTGTCCAAACCACGATGCCCCGTCACCCCGCTCGTCGCTGGTTCTCGCTGCTGCCCGGCTTCCTCGCCTGGGCGGGCCTGGTGCTGCCCGGGCCGCTAGCCGCGCAGCAGACCGCCGTCCAGGACCAGCTTCCCGAGATGGGAACCGCGGGCGGCTCGACGCTCAGCGTCGAGGACGAATACCGCCTCGGCCGGATGGTGATGCGCGGGCTGCGCGAGTCCGGGCACGTCGTCGACGACCCGGAGATCGGCGAATACCTGCAGTCGCTGGGCCTCAGGCTCTCGAGCCAGGCTCATGACGGCAACCGGAACTTCAACTACTTCCTGGTACGCGATCCGCAGATCAACGCCTTCGCACTGCCCGGCGGCTTCATCGGCGTTCACTCCGGGCTGCTGATGGAGACTGCCAACGAGAGCGAGCTTGCCGGGGTCTTTGCGCACGAGATCGCGCACGTCACGCAGCGCCACATCGCGCGCAGCCTCGAGAGCCAGTCGCGCACCAACCTCGTCTCCGCTGCGGCGATGCTCGCCGCGATCCTGCTCGGCACCGTCGCGGGTGGCAGCAGCGCGACCATGGGTGCAGTCTCCGCCGCGCAGGGGCTCGCCGCGCAGCAGCAGATCAATTTCACACGCGAGAACGAGTACGAGGCCGACCGCGTGGGAATCGGCATCCTCGCCGCGGCAGGCTTCGATCCCAATGGAATGCCGGCTTTCTTCGACACGATGGGGCGGCGCACGCAGCTCGGTCCCAACGGCCTGCCCGAGCTGCTGCGCACGCACCCCGTGACCAGCGCGCGCATCGCCGAATCGAAGGCGCGTGCCAGCCACTATCCTCCGGTCGAGACCGGGGAGAGCCTGGGCTACGCGCTGATGAAGGAGCGCGTGCGGGTGCTCGTCACGCCGGCGGGCGTCGATCCGCGCGACTACTATGTCGCCACGATCGGCAACGAGGCCGACGCCAGCACGTCGCAGCTCTACGGACGTGCCCTGGCGCAGATCATATCGGGCGATGCAGCAGCGGCGATTCCCGTCCTCGAACGCTTGCGTGCGGCCCGGCCCGACGTAATGCAGTTTCACACGACGCTCGGTCAGGCGCAGCTCGGCGCAGGGGATGTGCGCGCCGCGCTGGCCACGCTCGAGAAGGCGCGCGAGCTTGCCCCGCGCAATGTGCCGGTGACGATGCGCTATGCCGAGGCGCTGATGCGCGCCAATCGCCCGAAGCGCGCGCACGAGGTGCTGCTCGATCTGTTCAACAACGTGCCGCCGACGCAGGACCAGATCCGCCAGACCGCCATGGCGGCGAATGCGGCCGGCGACGTCGCGGATGCGTACTCGTACATGGCCGAATATCACCTCATGTCCGCCGATCTGCCGCTCGCGATCAATCAGCTCGAGCTGGCGCTCTCGGTGCCGAACATCACCCAAGTGCAGCGCCGCCGCTTCGCGGCGCGCCTGGACGAGCTGCGCGAGGCCCTCCCCAAAGAGCGCGCGCGGCTGGCACGGCCGGACGAGAGCGGCGAATCCGGCGACCGTCCGGACCTCGCTCAGTCGAGTTGGTAGAATCGAGCTACCCGACCCCCGCGGGTCCGGATTCGGAGATCCTGATGAACACCCCGGCCGCCGGCCGTCGTTTGCCGGCGCTGATCGCATTTCTGGCGTTTGCGTCTGCGGGCTGCGCGACGACGGGTGAGCGCACGCGGTCCGATCCGATCGAGGGGTTCAACCGCGGCGTCTACAAGTTCAACGACGCGCTCGACCGCGCCGTGCTCAAGCCGACCGCCAAGGCCTACGTGAAGGTGATGCCCGAGTGGTTCCGCACGGGAGTCGGTAATTTTTTCATGAACCTGAAGGGGCCCGGCACGATCATCAACCAGTTGCTGCAAGGCAAGTTCCGCGAGGCCGGCCAGGACACCGGGCGGTTCCTGCTCAATACGACCTTCGGGCTCGGCGGCGTGATCGACGTCGCGACGATGAACGATCTGCCACAGCATGACGAGGATCTGGGCCAGACACTCGGCAAGTGGGGTGTGCCGCCCGGGGCTTACCTCGTCATCCCGTTCCTCGGTCCGGCCACGCTGCGCGACGGGCCGTCGAGGATCGCCGATACCTTTCTCGAGCCGTTGTACTGGTATGACAACGACGAGGCGCGCTGGGGATCGCTGGTGCTGAGCTTGATCGACGACCGGGCCCGGCTGCTGCCGCTCGACGACACGCTCGCCGAAACGTACGACCCTTACGCGTTCATTCGCGACGCATATCTGCAGCGGCGCCAGTACCTGGTCTACGACGGCGAGCCGCCGGAGGAACCGATCGAGGAATTCGAAGACTTCGAGGAGCCCGAGGGTGACGCGCAGCCGGACGGCGGCGCGACGCAACCCGATGACGCGACGGCTCCCGAAAGCGAAGCGCAACCGGACGGCGCAGCCGGCGGCACGCCGACCGGGACCACGGAGCCTCCCGCCGCAGTGCCACCGCCAGGCGGATGAGATTCCGCCTGCCGCGCTCAGGCCGGACCCAGCAGATCCTCGAGATCCGAAATGCGCGCGATCGCACGCATCTGCGCCGGAACGCCGGTGTAGCGGAGTTTCGCGCCGCGGCGACGCGCGCTCGCAAGCCACTCGATCAGCACCGCGAGTCCCGCACTGTCTCCGGAGCTCAGCCCCGACAGATCGATCTCGCACTCCGGCGCGCTGCCGAGCAGCGCGAGGCCGCGTGTAAGCGCCGCGGGCGCGGTATCGAAGTCGAGCTCGCCGCGCACCGCCAAGCGACCGGGCGCGATCGTCTCGATCGAGCAGCCTGCCATCAGCTGGTCTTCGCCGCCGCGGTGCCGGGTGCGTTCGCCTTGCCCGCCGCGTTCTGCGCCTCGAGCCGCTGGATCACGGCATCGATCCCCTTCTGCGCAACCTCGGCGCCGATGTCGTTGCGATAATTCTTGACGTAGGAGATCCCTTCGATCGTCACGTCCCAGGCCTTCCAGCCCGAGGGCGTCTTGCGCAGGCTGTAGTTGACGGGCACCAGCGTGCCGTTGTTGCGGCGCACCTCGGTGCGCACGGTCGCCGAGGTGGCGTTCGGATCGCCCTTGAACGGCAGGATCTTCATCCGGTCGGCGGTGAACTCGAGCAGCGCTTCGCCGTAGTTGCGCATCAGCGACTGGTAGAACGCGTCGACGAAGCGCTTGCGCTGTGCCGCTGTCGCCTGCCGCCAGTGCTTGCCCAGCACGAGCTGGCCGGCGTAGTCGGTGTCGAAGTGCGGCAGCAGGTGACGGTCGACGGCAGCACGCAGCGCCGCCGGATCGTTGCGCAGCGCTTCGCGATTCGCCTCGAGTTCGTCGAGCAGCGACTGGGCGACGCTTTCCATCAGCTCCTGCGGTCCGGCAGCGCTGGCGGGTGTCGCGGCGGATGCAGAGGTCGTCGCGGGCGTGTTGGTCGGCGCGGGCACGGGGTCGGCGGACCGGGCGGCCGGGACCACCCCGGCGACGAGCAGCAGCGATGCGATGAATGTACGCATGAGTCCGGGGTCACTCCTTGGTGGGCGATTCGCCGGCGGATTCCTTGCCGGCCTGGCTGAACAGGTACTTGCTGATCAGGTTCTCGAGAACGATCGCATCCTGGACGAATTCGATGCGCGCGCCGTCGTGCAGATATTGATCGGACCCGCCGGGCGTGATGCCGATGTACTGTCCGCCGAGGAGCCCCGCGGTGAAGATGCTGGCGTCGCTGTCCTCGGGGATGCGGTCGTAGCGACCGTCGATCCTGAGCGTCACGACTGCCTTGAGCGCCTCCATGTCGAAACCGATCGACTCGACGCGGCCGATGGTGACTCCGGACATCGACACCGGTGCGCCGGCCTTCAGCCCGCCGACGTTCTCGAACTGCGCCTGCAGGCGGTAGGCGCTGCCACCGAGCGAGAACTCGCGGTTTGTGATCTGCGTCACAAGAAACAGGATCGCCGCGAAGCCGAGCAGCACGAACAAGCCGGTGGACAGATCGATGGTGCGGGAAGGACGCATGTCGATTCGGACCTCAGAGCATGATGGCCGTCAGGATGTAATCGAGGATCAGCGTCAGCACGGCGGAGATGACGACGGTACGCGTCGTGGCGCGGCCGACGCCCTCCGCCGTGGGCTGGGCATTGTACCCTTCGTAAACCGCGACCAGACTGCACGCGACGCCAAACACGGCACCTTTGATCAGACCTTCCGCGACGTCGCCGAGTTCAACCGCGCCGCGCATCTGCGACCAGAATGAGCCCTGGTCGACGCCCAGGAACTGCACCCCGACGAGCTGCACGCCGAACAGGCCCACCGCGATGAATACCGCGGTGAGCAGCGGCACCGAGATCGCGCCGCCGAGAAAGCGCGGCAGCACGATGCGCCGCATCGGATCGACCGCCATGATCTCCATCGCCGACAGCTGATCGGTCGCGCGCATCAGACCGATCTCCGAGGCGAGCGAAGTGCCCGCGCGCCCCGCGAAAAGCAGCGCCGTGATCACCGGACCGAGCTCCTTCAGCAGCGCGAGCGCCGCGCCCGTCCCGAGCGAGTCCTCGGACCCGAAGCGCTGCAGCAGGTCGTAGCCTTGCAGACCAAGCACCATGCCGACGAACAGTCCGCAGGTCATGATGATGACGAGCGACAGTGCACCGGTGTTGTGCACCTGTTCGACGACCAAGGTCGGGCGCAGCAGCGCGCGCGGCAGCTGCACGAGGACGCG
>JBQGDL010000058.1:0-18176 GCA_052039045.1 Steroidobacteraceae bacterium | reverse complement strand
CACCGCGCAGAGCCGGTCCACGTCGATGCCGGCGCTGCCGCACCGCGCATCGACGTCGAGCCGCGCTCGACCCCGGACGGAATCTCGATCGTCGCCGTCAACGAGTGTCGCTGCAGCGTCGAATTCGGCCTGCGCGTCGGCGACCTGGGCGAGGCGCAGTCCGTGCGTGCCACCGTCGGACCGCGCTCCGAGCAGCTGCTGATCGAGCTCCCCGCGCCGCAGGGCAAGAGCGCGATCCCGTTCGATTTCGGCTACGTGATCGGCGAACCGGGTGCCGAACACGCTCCCAAGCGCCCGTACCGGGCTCCGTTCGCCAACGCGCGGTCGTTCATGGTCAGTCAGGCGGCGCCGGATCACTTCACGCACATCGACCCGTCGAGCCGCTACGCGATCGATTTCGAGATGCCCGAGGGCAGCGCCGTGCACGCTGCGCGCGAAGGACTGGTGATCAACGTCGCGCACAGGTTCTATCGCGGCGGACTCACGCCGGCGAGCCAGGACGAGGCCAACTTCGTGCAGATCCTGCATGAAGACGGCACCAATGCGATCTACGCGCATCTGCAGATGGATTCCATCCGGGTGCGACCGGGCCAGCGGGTGGCCCGCGGCGAGTACATCGCCAACTCCGGCAACACCGGCTTTACGAGCGGCCCGCACCTGCACTTCGCTGTGATGCGCAACGCGGGGATGCGCAGCGTCTCCGTGCCGGTGATCTTCGCCGGCCCCGGCGGTGCGGCCGTCACGCCGCGCACCGGGTCGCCGCTCGCCGCCTACTGACCGCGCAACACCTCGGGCAGGCCCTCTCTGGCGGCGGCAACCACCGGCAGCTCGAGACCGGCCTCGCGCGCCACATCGAGTGCGATCTCCAGATCCTCGCCGCCCAGCCGACCAACGCGCTCCTCGAAGTCCCGATACGCCTGCTCGCCGAGCCTCCCGGACCGCGTCGCGCGCAACTCGAGAAAGCGCCGCATGAGATCCGTCAAACTGTCGCTCCCGCTCAGCGCAGCGGCGAGCAGGACAGGGTCGAGACCCGCGGCGCGAACCAGACGGTCGGACTCGTGTGCGGCGACGAGCTGCAGCATCTTCACGAGATTGCTGGCCACCTTGAGCGTCATCCCGGCTCCGAGCGGACCCGCGTGGATGATGCGGCTGCAGCAGGTCTCGAGCACCGGTCGCACGCGCTCGAGATCGGCGGGATCGCCGCCGACCATGGCGCAGAGCTCGCCGGCGGCGGCGAGATACGTTCCGCCGGCGACCGCCGCATCGAGCACCCATGCGCCGCGCAGCGCGAGCGTCTCGGCGAGGTCGCGTACGGTCTGCGGTCGCACGGTACTGTGCACGATCACCGTCGTGCCTGGCGTGATGGAGTCCGAGAGGCTGTCGTTGCCGTATGCGACCGCCAGCAGCTGTACGTCGTCGCGCACGCAGACAGCGATCACCTGTGACGAGCGCGTCAGGTCGGTACAGGAGGTCGTGCAACGGGCCGCCGTCGCCTGGAATGGCTCGAGCGCAGCGACGTCGTTGTCGTGCAACGTGAGTTCGAACTCCGGCCGCAGCAGCCGTCTCGCCATCGGCGCGCCGAGATTGCCGAGACCGATGAAACCGACCCTCATGTCGTACCTCGCTCGCCGCCGCGCAGGGACTCGATGAGCTCAGGCAGCGTCGCCAGCGGCGGCAGACACTGCAGGCCGCGGCAGACGTACGCCGCGATGCGGCTCTGCGCCGCTCGTTGCGCCATCACCGGGCCGGGCGCCGGCTTCTCGGCGAGCGCCGGCGGCAAACCGCCCGCATCGGCCGGAATGCCCAGCACCAGCCGCCGCGGGTCGTAGAGTCGGTCGAGCTCCGACTGCCAGGCGCCGAGCCCGGCGGCGTCGCCGCGCAGCACCACGACCGCCGGCGGCCGGGTCAGCTCGTCGAGTGCCATGAGCAGGGTCGTATGGCCGTGCGGGTATTTCTCGAGCACCGCCCACGCTGCCCGCAGCGTGCGCTCGGCAGCGGCGAGGTAACGCGGCTCGGCGAGCAGGTAGCCAAGCCGCACGAGCAGCCGGGCCGCGACGCCGTTCCCTGCGGGGGTGGCGTCGTCGCCGAAAGTCTTGGGTCGCAGGATCAGCTGCTCGTGATCGTTCGCGGTGAAGAAGAATCCGCCTGCGTCGCGGTCCTCGAAGTGCTCGAGCATGGCCTCTACGAGCTCGATCGCCCAGGCGAGGTGCGGTGCGTGCCAGCGTGCCTGCACGAGCTCGAGCAGTCCCCAGGCGAGCGATGCGTGGTCGTCGAGGTACGCGGCGAAGCGCGACCGGCCGTCCTTGTGCACAGCCAGCAGCCGGCCCTTATACCAGCAATGCTCGTGCAGGAAGTCCGCGGCGTGCGCCGCGGCCTCGGCGAGCTCCGGCCGGCGCAGGCTGCGCGCCCCGGCCGCGAGCCCGGAGATCGCGAGTCCGTTCCAGCTCGTCAGGATCTTCTCGTCGCGGGCCGGCCAGACGCGGCGGTTGCGCGCCTCGAGCAGCCGTGCGCGCGCGCGGTCGACGAGCTCCGTCGCGGTCTGCTCCTCGATTCCGAGCTGCTCGCTCACCTGCGCAAGGGTCCTGAAGCAATGCAGATGCCACCGGCCCTCGAAATTCGGCGGGCGGTCGATGCCGAAGCGCGGCGCGAATGCGGCGAGCTCGTCGGGTGGCAGGAGGCGGGCCAGCTCGTCGCGATCCCAGACGTAGAAGCGGCCCTCGTGGCCTTCGGAATCGGCGTCGAGCGTGGCGTAGAAGCCGCCCCCCGGATGCTGCATGTCGCGGCGCAGCCAGTCGGCCGTCTCGTTCGTGACGCGTGCGAAGAGCGGGTCTGCGGTCGCGAGCGCTGCCTCGGCTGCGACCGCCAGCAGCTGCCCGTTGTCGTACAGCATCTTCCCGAAGTGCGGGATCATCCAGTACTGGTCGACCGAGTACCGGCAGAAGCCGCCGCCCAGCTGATCGTAGATGCCGCCCTCGGCCATGCGCGTGAGCGTGAGGGTGGCCATGTAGAGCGCCTGCAGGTCCGGCTGCTCCTCCGCGGCCGAGGCGCGCCAGCAGCGCAGCAGGAATTCGAGATTCATCGGATGCGGAAACTTCGGCGCCGAGCCAAAGCCGCCGAAGCTGCCGTCGAACTCGCGCGTGAGGCTCATTCGTGCGGCCTCGATCGGTGCCCGATCGAGCGCCGCATCGTTCGGCGCGGGCGGGGGCAGCAACTCGCCGAAGACCTCGATCAGCGCGTCGCCCTGACGCTCGATCTCGGCGCCGTGGCTCCCGTAATACTCGGCGACACGGCGCAGCAGATCGCGGAACGCGGGTAAGCCGTGGCGCGGTTCGGGCGGAAAATAGGTGCCGCCGAAGAACGGCCGATGGTCGCGCGGCGAGAGGAACATCGTGAGCGGCCAGCCGCCGCCTCGCTGCGTGAGCATCTGGTGCGCCGTCTGGTAGATCCGGTCGAGGTCCGGGCGTTCCTCGCGGTCGACCTTGATGTTGACGAAGAGCTGATTCATCACGGCGGCGCAGGCCGGATCCTCGAAGGATTCGTGTGCCATGACGTGACACCAGTGGCAGGCGGAATAGCCGATCGACAGCAGGATCGGCTTGTCCTCGCGGCGCGCGCGCTCGAGTGCCTCGGAGCCCCACGGATACCAGTCGACGGGGTTGCTTCCGTGCTGCAGCAGGTACGGACTGGTCTCGCCCGCGAGCCGGTTGCGTTGTGTCCGAGTCGGGCGGGTGTCCATCGTGCGGCGGGGCTTGAGCTACAATGCGGCCACTATAACGGATGAGCGCCCGACCGATGACTGACGCCGTCGCGATACCGACGGAGGGCGCCTCGCTCCCGGAACTGCGCCTGAAGCACCGTGAGGATCGGCGCATCTCGGCCGGCCACCTCTGGATCTTCAGCAATGAAGTGGACAACGACCGCACGCCGCTGGCGCGGTTCGGGAGTGGCGCGCTGTGCCGGATCGCGGGGGACCGCGACCGGTTCCTGGGCTACGCCTACGTCAACCCGCACGCGCTGATCTGCGCACGCATCCTGGGTCGCGATCCGCGCTATCCGCCGGGCAAGTCGCTCTTCGTGCACCGCCTGCAGGTCGCGCTGGCGCTGCGCGAACGGTTCTATCCGACGCCCTGGTATCGGCTGGTCTACGGCGAGTCGGACCGGCTGCCGGGCGTGGTGTTCGACCGCTACGGTGACGTCGTGGTCGGCCAGATCGGCACGGCGGGCATGGAAGCCCGCAAGGCGGAACTGCACGCGGCGCTCGAGCAGGTGATCCGGCCGAGCGCGGTGATCTGGAAGAACGACGGCGGCGGCCGCGAGCTCGAAGGTCTGCCGGCCTACGTCGAGGTCGCGAGCGGCGCGCCGCCGGAGCACACCTGGCTCGAGGAGAACGGCGTGCGCTACCGCATGCCGCTGGGCCGCGGGCAGAAGACCGGCTGGTTCTACGATCAGGCGATGAACCGCCGCGCGATGCTGACGCACGCCAAGGGTGCGCGTGTGCTCGATGTGTTCGCCTATCTCGGCGCCTGGGGCCTGGCGGCGGCCCGCGCCGGCGCGCGCGAGGTCGTCTGCGTCGATTCCTCTGCCGCGGCGCTGGCGCTGCTCGAGGAATCCGTCGCAGCGAACGGACTCGCCGTTCGCACGCTGCGCGACGACGCTTTCGAGGCACTGGCTGCCCTGCGCGAGGCGGGGGAGAAGTTCGACGTCGTAATCGTCGATCCGCCGGCGTTCATCAAGCGGCGGCGCGACCTGCCGAAGGGACTCGCCGCGTACCGCAAGCTCAACCAGATGGCGATGCAGGTGCTGGCGCGCGATGCGATTCTCGTGACCTGCTCGTGCTCCCATCATCTGCCGCAGGATGAGCTGACCGGTGTCGTGCAGCAGTCGGCGCGCCACCTGTCACGGTTTGCACAGCTTCTCACGGTCGGCGGCCACGCACCGGACCATCCGATCCATCCGGCGATCCCCGAGACGCGCTATCTGAAGGCGCTCACCTTCCGGGTCGTGCACGATTGAGCCGACCGCTGTCCCATCCGCGCCGGTAAGATAGTCGCCGATGTTCGTCTATCCGAATTTCGATCCGGTTGCGTTCACGGTCGGTCCGGTGCAGGTCCGCTGGTACGGGCTCATGTACCTGCTCGGCTTCCTGGCGGGGTGGTGGCTCGCCCGGCTGCGATCGCGCCAGCCGGGCTCCACCTGGACCGCCGCCCAGGTCGACGACCTGATCTTCTTCTGCGCGATCGGCGTGATCCTGGGCGGCCGCCTCGGCTGGATGCTGATTTACGGGACCGAGCGTCTGTTCCAGGATCCGCTCGGCGTGCTGCGCATCTGGGAGGGCGGCATGTCCTTCCACGGCGGTCTCGCCGGCGTGCTGATCGCGCTCATGCTGTTTGCGCGCAGCCGCGGCAAGCGTATCGCCGATGCCTTCGACTTCACCGTGCCGCTGCCCGCCATCGGTTTCGGCGCCGGCCGCATCGGCAATTTCATCAACGGCGAGCTCTGGGGTAAACCGACCGACGTTCCCTGGGCGGTCGTAGTCGACGGCGTTGCCCGACATCCGTCACAGCTCTACGAAGCGCTGCTCGAGGGGCTCGTGCTGTTCGCGATCCTGTGGTGGTTCACCGCGCGACCACGGCCGCGCCTGGCGCCCTCGGGTCTGTTCCTGATCTGCTACGGAGTCTTCCGCTTCGCGGTCGAGTTCGTGCGCCTGCCGGACGAGAATCGGGGCTACCTCGCGTTCGGCTGGCTGACCACGGGCCAGCTGCTCTCGCTGCCGATGATCATCGCGGGGGTCTGGCTGTTGGTCCTCGCCTACCGGCGCAACGAACCCTCGGGCAACTACGTCCGAATCAACGTCTGAGCCATGCGGCAATATCTCGATCTGCTGCGCCTCACGCTCGAGCAGGGCTCGACCAAGACCGACCGCACCGGCACCGGCACGCGCGCCGTGTTCGGGCATCAGCTGCGCTTCGACCTGCGGGCCGGATTTCCGCTCGTGACCACCAAGAAGCTGCACCTGAAGTCGATCGTGCACGAGCTGCTGTGGTTCCTGCGCGGCGAGTCGAATGTCGCCTACCTGCGCGAGCACGGAGTGACGATCTGGGACGAGTGGGCGGACGCGTCGGGAGAGCTGGGCCCCGTGTACGGCGTGCAGTGGCGGCGCTGGCGCGCCGCCGACGGTCGTACCATCGACCAGATCGCCGCCGCGGCCGAGCTGCTGCGCCGCGACCCGCATTCGCGACGCATCGTCGTCAGCGCGTGGAACGTGGGCGAGCTCGAACAGATGGCGCTCACGCCCTGTCATGCGCTGTTTCAGTTCTACGTAGCGGACGGGCGGCTCTCCTGCCAGCTCTACCAGCGCAGCGCCGACGTCTTCCTGGGCGTACCGTTCAATATCGCCTCCTATGCGCTGCTCACCCACATGATGGCGCACCAGGCGAATCTCGAGATCGGCGAGTTCATCTGGACCGGCGGCGACTGCCACCTGTACTCGAATCATCTCGAGCAGGCGCGGCTGCAGCTCGGCCGCGCGCCATTGCCGGCGCCGCGGCTGGTGATCCGCCGCCGTCCGACGTCGATCTTCGACTACGCGTTCGAGGATTTCGAGTTCCACGGATACGAGGCGCATCCGGCGATCCGGGCACCGATCGCGGTATGAAGAAGCGCAAGTCAGAGCCGCAGCATCATGCCCACATGCGCGTGGCCGGGCGGCACGGCGCTGCCGCCGCGCGGCCGTTGCCGCCCTATGAGGTCCGCCGCTCGCCCATCCACGGCCGTGGCGTGTATGCGACCCGCCTGATCCCGAGCGGCACGCGCGTGATCGAATATCTGGGGGAACGCATCTCCCACCAGGAGGCCGATGCGCGCTACGAGGACAAGGGTCAGGACGACGGGCACACGTTCCTGTTCGTGGTTGACGACGACACCTGTATCGATGCCGGTGTCGACGGTAACGCAGCGCGCTACATCAATCATTCCTGCGATGCCAACTGCGAAACCATCATCGAGGACAGCCGGGTCTTCATCGATGCGCTGCGCGACATCCAGCCCGGCGAGGAGCTCGGCTACGACTACCAGCTCACCTGGGAGAGCACGGACGACCCGGCCGAACTCGCGCGCTACGCCTGCCGCTGTGGCGCCGCCGGGTGCCGCGGCACGATGCTCGATCCGGTTCCGCTCGACCGCAAGCGCAAGCGCAGGCCCGCGCGCACGCCGCCGCGAGAGCGCGAGCGTTTTCCGAGGCGTCGGGCCTGAGGCGCGTCGCGGACGCGTTGGCCATGGACTCGATCACGATCGTCGTCGCTGCCGACGAGCGCGGCGGCATCGGTGTCCATGGCCGCCTGCCGTGGCATCTGCCGGCCGATCTGAAGCGCTTCAAGGCTTTGACCATGGGTCGGCCCATCATCATGGGACGGCGGACCTGGGATTCGATCGGCCGGCCGCTGCCCGGACGGCACAGCATCGTCGTGACCCGTGACCGCGAGCTCGCGATCGACGGCGCTACCGTCGTGCACTCGTTCGAGGAGGCGCGGCGCGCAGCGGGTCCGGGCGCCGCAGCCTGTGTGATCGGCGGCGCGGATCTCTTTGCGCTGGCGCTGCCGATCGCGAACGTCATCGAGCTTACGCGGGTGCATGCCCGAGTCGAGGCGGACACGTTTCTGCCGCCGATCGACCCGTCGGCCTGGCGCGAGACGCACCGCGAGCGGCACGCCGCGGACGACCGGCACGCCTATCCGTTCAGCTTCGTGACGCTGGTGCGGGCCGACGCAGTCCGCGCTCATCGCGCCCGCCGCGAACGGCGTCGCCACGCGAGCCAGCCGTAGATCGCGGCGTTCAGCACCAGCACGAACGCGCCGAGCACGATCTGATGAGGGCGATCGAGCCCGTCGGGATAGATCGCCGCCGTGAGGTAACGCTCGATGAAGCCGCCGCCGTAAGTGGGCTCTCCGCCGCGCGCGCGCAGATCGATCTCGAGCGGGGTGAGCGGGCAGATCCCGCCGGTGAACTCGATCCACGCGCCCCAGGCCGCCGCCGGCAGGTGCAACCAGGCGACCCGTGGCCAACGCAGCACCAGCAATCCCCCCAGCACGACGAAGGCGATGAAGATCAGGTGGACGACGAGAACCGCGTCGGCGAGCAGTCGGTGCACCATGGCCGTCAGCAGAGATTGCGTCGGCGCAGGTCCTCGACCGCCTCGGGCGACATCCACAGCACCGTGCTCAAGTAGCTCTCGATACGCGAGACGATGCCTTCGCGGGGGCCGTTGCGCCACTCGTCGGAACCATAGAACGCGTCCTGGCGCCGCGTCATGTCGTCGAGATCCGCGTAGGCACGGATCAGAAAATAGGTGTCCGGCGCGTGCAGCGAGGGTCCGTAGGCGACCACGTCCGCACCCCAGTCGCGCAGCAACGGCAATGCCATCGACTGGACGGCGGCGTGGAACTCGGCCGCGACCCCGGGCTTGAGCCGGTAGGACCGAATCTCGACCAGGCGCTGCATGCGGCGGCCCTCGTATCCCGTGTGCCAGCTGCGGGCTTGGCTGATAGCATAGCTCCACCCCCAGGTGTCCGGAGCAGGGGAGAAAAATGGCTCGCAGCCATTTTTCGCATAATTGGCTCCGAGCCAATTTCTGGTTGCGAAAAATGGCTCCGAGCCATTTTTCATTCTCAGGCGGTCGCGCGGAGGATCACGATGGCCGTGAACGTCGAAGCTGTCGCGCGCGCCGCACCGGACGATCACCCGCAGGCGACGGCAGCGGGATATCCCCCTGCCACGCAGGCGTGGTATTGCGTGTTCGCGCTCGCACTTGCGGTGATGATCAACTTCCTCGACCGCGGCATCCTCACGCTGCTGGTCGAGCCGATCAAGCACGATCTGCAGCTCACCGACGTGCAGATGAGCCTGATCATGGGCTTCGCGTTCACGTTCTTCTATGCGGTGCTTGGGCTGCCCGTTGCGCGTCTGGTCGACCGCAAGTCCCGCAAGTGGATCATGACCGCCGGCATCACGATCTGGAGCGCGATGACCATGCTCTGCGGGCTGGCGAGCAACTTCTGGCACCTGTTCGTGGCCCGCATGGGCCTCGGCGTCGGTGAAACGACCAGCGGGCCGTCGGCCTACTCGCTGCTTTCCGACTACTTCCCGCCACACCGTCTGCCGCGCGCGATCTCCTTCATGCAGATCGGATTCGTGCTCGGCACCGGGCTGTCGCTGATCCTCGGCGCCTGGGTGATCGACTTCGTAGCGGCGAATCCGGGGATGAGCCTGCCGATCGTCGGGAGGCTGCGCGGCTGGCAGATGGTGCTGATGCTGGTCGGGCTGCCCGGTCTGGTCGTCGCCGCCATCATGGCGAGCGTCCGGGAGCCGCCGCGGCGCGGCGGGGCGCAGGCCGAGCCGACCCCGGTCGCGGAGATCTTCCGCTTCCTGCTGCGGCACAAGGCCGTGTACCTGCCGATCTTCATCGGCATGGGGTTGCGCTCGGCGCAGATGTTTGGGACGCAGATGTGGGGTCCGGCGTTCTACGGGCGCACGTACGGCTGGACACCATCGGAGATCGGCTACATTTCGGGGCTCAGCGTCTTCATCGCGATGCCGGCGGGGATCGCGTTGGGCGGGTGGCTCGCCGAGCATTACTGGAAGAAGCGCGTGAACGACGGCAACATCCGCGTCGTCGTGCTCTCCACGCTGATCTCGGTGCCGTTCGGCATCGCGGGGCCGCTGATGCCGAACGCCTGGCTCGCGGTCGGCTGCATGCTGCTCGCGGCGCTGACCTCGATCATGGCTGCGGCGCCCGAGAACGCCGCAATCCAGACCGTGACGCCGAACCGGCTGCGCGGCCAGATGACGTTCCTGTTCCTGTTCATCATGAACGTGATCGGCATGGGGCTCGGGCCCGTGATCGTCGGCGCGCTCAGCCAGTACCTGTTCGGCGAGGAGCTGATCCGCTACGCGCTCGCGGCGGTCGGCGCGCTGATGGGGATCCCGGCGATCTACGTCTTCTGGCGCGGCATGCGGCCCTATGGAGAGGCGATCGCGACCGGCAAACCGCTCAACTAGCAGCGCGCAAGGAGAGAGCTCATGTCTGACGGGCAGGAAATGGTCGAGCTTCGCCGGCGACTCGAGGAGCTGGAGCACCAGCTCGGCATCCAGCAGGACATCCATGCGGTGCGCCGCCTGCAGTACGCGTACGGCTATTTCATCGACAAGTCGCAGTACGAAGAGGTCGTGGACCTGTTCTCCAACCAGGGCGAGGTCTGGTTCCTCGGCGGAATCTACCGGGGCAAGGCAGGCATCCGCCGATTGTACATCGAGCGTTTCCGCAATCAGTTCACCGAGGGTCACAACGGCCCGCGCTACGGCTGGCTGCTCGATCACCCGCAGCTCCAGATGATCGTCGACGTCGCGCCCGACCGGCGGACAGCCGCGGTGCGCGGCCGCTCGCTGATGCAGGCCGGCCTGCACGAGACGGCCAGCGGGCGGCAGCGCGCCTGGTGGGAGGGCGGCATCTACGAGAACCGCTACATCCGCGAGGACGGCATCTGGAAGATGCTGCGACTCGGCTACTTCCCGCACTGGCACGGCAGCTTCGAAGACGGCTGGGCGAAGACGCCGATCGACTTCGTCCCCATGCCGACCAGAGTCTACCCCGAGGACCCGCTCGGCCCGGACGCGCTCCAGGAGCCGATGCCGAGGCTGTGGCCGGCCACCGACGTCGTGCCCTTCCACTACGAGCATCCGGTCACCGGCAAACCGATCAGGATCGACAATAGCCGGGCGCGCGAAGGTTTCACGGACGCGGCCGTAGAGCCTTAGGGCTTCCACCGGACGGGCTCACGTCCTGCCGCGATTGCTGCGGGGCGATCGACGGCTCGGGTCGATGAGAGCGTGCGCGCCCGGGCGCCGTCACGGACGGGCGGCGGCCCGCGCAATGCACTGATCAAGCCGACGCCGGGCGGATCCGTGACGATGCCTGCAGATCCTCCGTACTCTCGTGGGCGCCGCGCGGCTAATATTGCAGCGACAGGCCTGCTTTCCGCCGGGGGTGTATCCGGACGCTGCCGGCCTCGGGGGTGATGCACATGCCGCAGAGTCTGGTACCTGGAACGAATGCCCCGCTGAGCCTGACGCTCCTGTTGATGAACCTCGCCATTGGCGTGGTGCTGTCTTTCATTCTCCGTACGCACTTCCGCCGCTTCGGCGCGACGCTGTCGAACCGTGACGAGTTCTCGCAGGTCTTTCCTTTCGTGCTGCTCAGCACCGTACTGATCATCAGCGTCGTCAAGTCGTCGCTGGCATTGTCGCTCGGCCTGGTGGGCGCACTGTCGATCGTGCGTTTCCGTACGCCGATCAAGGAACCCGAAGAGCTCGCATACCTTTTTCTCGCGATCGCGATGGGGTTGGGACTCGGCGCCAACCAGACGCTGCCGACCGTGGTTGCGGGCCTCGTCATCCTGGGCGTGATGACCGCCTTCGGAATATTCAGGAGGCAGCAACCGGCCGGCAAGAACATTTACCTGTCGGTCGACCTTCGCGCCGACGGGCAGTCCGACACGGCTGGCTGCCTCGATCGGCTCAACGAGATCATTCACCGGCACAGTCTCAGCAATGATCTGCGTCGATACGATGTACGGGAAAACTCTCTCGAAGCCACCTACTTCGTCGACGTCGGCACGATCGACAAGCTGTCGGCGCTGACCGATGAGCTGCGCCGCGCGTATCCCTCGATCGGCGTGACGTTCCTCGACCAGAACAGACTGCCGAGCGTCTGACATGAGAGTCGACCGGCCGGCGCCACGGCCGTTGGGTGCGCGAAGCCGGGACACGCCTGCGGCAAGGCACACCGCCCGACGGCTGCTGTCGGGCCTCGTTCTCGCCGGGGTGCTCGTACTGGCGGGGGCAGCGCTCGTACACAGGCAGTTTGGTCACGGCATCCGCCCTGCGATCGACGAAGCCATCGCTGCCCGTGGATTCGGCATGTACGGTCATACGCGACGGCGTGAGGCGTTGCTGGCGCTGCCCGTGCGACTCGCAAAGAACGCAATGAATGGTCGCGAGCTGCCGACGATCCTCATCGACATCAAGTTCAAGCACTTGCAGGCGCTTCGGGCGAAGCGCGCCAGCGCGCTCGAGGAGGGCTTCCTGATCCAGAATGCCGGCGACTACGTCCCCGCCACGGTGCGCATCGACGATCGCGCGGTTCCGGTCCGTTTGCGGCTGAAGGGCGACATGCTGGACCATGTGCGCGGCGACCGCTGGTCGCTCCGCATCCACACCCGCGGCGACGAGCAGCTGTTCGGCCTGCGGCGATTCTCCATCCAGCATCCGCGGACCCGCGGCTACCAGGGCGAAGTGCTGTTTCTCGAGACGTTGCGGCGTGCGGGTGTGCTCGCGCCGAGGTATTTCTTCGTCAATGTCGTTGTCAACGGCGACGAGGTCGGAGTCATGGCGGTGGAGGAGCACTTCTCGAAGGAGCTTCTCGAGAGCAACGGACGTCGCGACGGCGTGATCATCCATTTCGACGAATCCCTGCTCTGGGCGGCGCGGGCGGCGCGCGGACCCGACGCCCCGCATGATGGGCCGTTCGAAAACTACTGGACCGCACCGATCGATGCGTTCCTCTCGACACGCATCGAGAACTCGGCTCAGCTCAAGCGCGAATATGTCGCTGCTGTGAGTCTGCTGCGGGCGTTCGTCGATCGCCGGCTGGGCGCCAGTGACGTGTTCGACGTCGAGCTGCTCGGCCGTTATCTGGCGGTGGCGGAGCTTTGGGGGGCGTGGCATGCGACCGTATGGGTGAACCAGCGGTTCTATTTCAATCCGCTGACGATGAGACTCGAGCCCATTGGCTTCGACGCCGACCTGCATGAGGGGCTTGGTGAAGGGACGAACGCGACAGCCGGGAAATTGATGCCCGCCCTGCTCGAGGATCCACAGGTGCGGGCGGCTTTCGAGCGTAATCTGCTCGCGCTGCGCCGCGACGTCGAGAGCGGCACGCTGATCAAGGAGCTGAAAGCGGTCGAGGATCGCGCCCTCGGGGAACTGCGCACCGAGTTCCTGCTGCTCGAGGGGATCGATTTCGACAGACTGCGGGCGCGCGCTGCACGGGTGCCCTTCGATCCCGAGATCGACACACCCAAGCCGGTTCCGGTTCATCTGCTGGTCTCCACGGTCGTCGACGGAGGTCTCAGTTACGTCGAGCTCGCGAATCCGCTGGTGCACGATGTCGAGGTCGTGGGCATCGACTGGGTCGCTGCCGACGGCGCGCCAAGACCCCTGGCGACACAGCAGCCTCTGCAGTACCCGATGCGAGTTGCGGCAACCGCGCCGCAGCAGCGTCCAGAGGTGCTGCGTTTGGATTACCAGGCGCAATCACGCCCGCCCGGTGCCTGGCTCGAGATCCGTTCGAGAATCGCCGGCACATCCGAGATCAAAGTGGAGCGCGCCAGGGACGCCTACCCGGCCGCACGCGCCAACCCGCTGCCGTCAGGCGATCTGGCGGACCTGCTCGCTCGTAATCGATTCTTGACCGCCGAGAAGGACGCCGGCGTCGTGACTGCGAAGACCGGTCGATGGCAGGTGAGCGGACGACTTGTGATTCCGTCGGGATTGACGCTCAGGATCCAACCGGGCACGACGCTGCAGTTCGCAAGCGATGGTGCCCTGATCGTATACGGAGCGACCGACTTCGAGGGTACCGAGCGCGAACCCGTCGTGCTCGAGGCCGCGGAAGCGGGCGCGGATCGCGGCGGTCATTGGCAAGGCGTGGTGGTGCACCAGGCACCGGCTCGCTCCCGGTGGTCGTTCGTCAACATTCGCGACACGGCCGGCGTCGACTGGTCACCGGCGAGTCTCACCGGGGGCGTCACCTTCTATCGCAGCGATGTGCGGATGTCGAACTGCACGTTCGCGGGGAACCGGGCCGAGGACGCTCTCAACATTATTCACTCGAACTTCGAGCTGCAGGACGTCGTGATGCTCAACACGGCATCGGACGGTCTCGACAGTGACTTCTCGAATGGCACCATCAAAGCGGGGGTGTTCGAAAACATCGGCCTGGCCAGAGGCGCGGACGCAGTGGACGTGTCCGGCAGCAAGGTGACCGTCGATGGAACGCGGTTCACGAACGTCACTGACAAGGCCATATCCGTCGGCGAGGGAAGCACGCTCACCGCACGTAACGTGGTCGCGGAGAACGGCGGTGTCGGTGCGGTCAGCAAGGATCACTCCGTGCTCGACATCGAGGACTCGACCATCCGCGCGATGCGCGGCGCCGGGCTGATGAGCTATGTGAAGAAGCCGGAGTATGGCCCTGCGACGCTGCGCGCGCGCAGGGTCAGGATCGTGGCAACCGCGAATCCCGCGCAGGCGCAGATCGGCAGCAGCCTCGAGATCGACGGTCGTCCCGTGACGGCTCAGGCGATGGATGTCGACCTGTTCTATCGGACTGTCATGAAGCCCGGGCTGCGTCAATGAGCCACCGTGTACCCGACGACTCGCGCCGGGAGATCAAGTTCGTGGCCGACGAACTGCATGCCGGTACGGCGATGCACTGGTTCGCGGTTCACCCGGCCGGCTTTTACGAGCCTCATCCAGCGCGTTGGGTCCACAACGTTTACTTCGATACGCACGACTGCGATGCGTTCCGGCAGAACGCTTGCGAAGCGAACAGCCGCACGAAGGTGCGGTACAGGTGGTACGGAGATGAGCCGCTGCCCGGACCGGGAGCGCTCGAGATCAAGTGCAAGCGGAACTGCTTCAACTGGAAGCTACGGTACCTGATCGACGCCGCGCCTTACGCCGAGGGCTACCGGTGGAGCGATGTTCGTCGTGCGCTGCGTGATCGGCTGCCGGCGGATGGCCGGTGCTGGCTCGAGGCGAATCCGCAGGCTGTCGTCCTGAACCGCTACTTCCGCCGTTACCTCGCGACACGCGATGGCCGCATCCGCGTCACGATCGACGATCATCAGAGCGTCTTCGACCAGCGGTACAAGCCCTGCCCAAACACCACGCATCCAGCCAACCTGCGGCGTACCGCCGTGATCGAGCTCAAATTCGCACGCGCAGACCACGATCGTGCCTGCGAGATCGTGCAGGGCTTCCCGTTGCGGGTCGGACGGAACTCGAAATACGCGGTCGCCGTTCGAGCAGTCCAGGGTTTCTGAGCTCGCGGGCGAGGAACAAAGGAGATCGAGCGCGGAGGCGGGTGTGGGCCCTTCACGGACGCATAAGTCCGACTGCCCACAGCCACGCACACGCGAACAGCATCGAAAGCAGCGTCATCGGCACGCCCGCCCGCGCATGGTCCCGGAAGGACAGCCGGACGCCGTTCACCGCGGCGCGCTCCGCGACGATAAGGTTGGCCAGGCTGCCGATCAGCAAAAGATTCCCGGCGAGCGTCGAAAGAATGGCGAGCCCGACCAGGGTTCCCTGCGGGATGCCGGACCAGTTCTGCAGGATCATCACGACCGCAGGCACATTGCCGATCGTGTTGCTGAGCAGCAGGGCGGCGGGCGCCAGCAGCGACACGCGCTCGGGCAGCAGGCCGTGGGCGGCGAGCCAGTGCACCGCTTCCTCCGGAAGCCCGGTTCGGGCGAACGCGTCGTTCACCACGAACAGGCATGCCAGCAGTATCAGCAGTGGCAGGTCGATCTCGTCCAGCAGCTGCCGGCTGGGCAGCGAGCGGCTCACGATCACGCAGGCTGCGACGAGCAGGGCCGAAAGCTCGCGGGGCAACGGCGTGCTGAACAGGACGAGAAGCGCGATGAGCGCCGTCCCGCACAGCCCCGTCTGACGACGGTCGAATGCGGGCACCGGGATGGCCGCAGCGGCGGCCTTCACGGTCAGGCTGCGTCGCCACGCAAGCGCGATGCAGCCAAACGTGATCACGAGCGCGGCGAGTGCTGGAACAACCGCAGCCGCGAGATAGGACCAGAAATCGAGCTGTCCGATCTGCCCGATCAGGATGTTCTGCGGATTGCCGATCAGCGTGGCCGCGGAACCCGCGTTGCTGGCGGCGGCGAGACCGAAGAGAAACGGGCGCGGGTCGAGCTTCCGCGCCGCGAGCCCCGTGCAGAGCAGCGGCGTCATCGCGAACACGACAATGTCGTTGACGAGCAGGGCGGAGAGCGCACCGCCGACCGCGATCGTCAGCGCGAGCAGCCGCAGCGGCCGCCCCGCCTGATGCGCGATCCACGCGGCCGAAGCGTCGTAGAAACCAGCGGCCCCGACGCGCGCCGACAGGATCATGAGCCCACCGAGCAGTAGCAGCGTCGGAAAATGAACGGCTGCCGCAGCCTCGCCCGCGGGCACGGCTCCGCCGGCGACCAGCACGACGGCTACGATCATCGCGATCCCGGAGCGGTCGATCCGCAGACCCGGCACGCGCCCGAGTGCCATGCCAAGATAGGTCAGCGCAAAGAGGGTCGTGATGAAGACCGTCATCGCGATCGATCCCGGGCGCGGCCGTCCCCGATCGGCGGCGGTACCCGCAGCGTCGTCAGCGCACGCGCTCGCGCGCCGCCTTGTAGCGCGCGAGGCTGTCCGCGGGCCACTCCCGCTTCGGATCGTAGAACTCGGGCACGGCGCGCGCACCCGCCGGCAGGATCACCCACGGTTGCTTGCTCGAGGTGTAGATGTGGATGTCGGGCGGCAGGCGGTCCGGCTCCTCGAGCGTGCCGACGCGCACGAAGCGAATCGCGTCGCCGCCGCCCGGGTAATTGCTCCACAGCGCCACGAAGCAGGTCGGGCAGCGGGCGATCTTCTGCCCGCGCCCGCTCTGCGACGGTGTGTTGACGATGAGCGGCGAGCCTTCCACCAGCTCGACCTGCTCGGCCTCGACCATGGCGTTCAACACGAACGCCGAGCCGGTCTCGCGCTGGCACCACCGGCAGTGACAGCAGTGCACGAACAGCGGCGGGGCGGTCATGCGGTAGCGCACGCCGCGGCAGTCACAATGTCCCGCGAGGGGCTGGAAATTCGCAGTGCTCATCTGCGTTCCTCCACGCGAAGGTAGTGCCGGGCGGCGAGCGCGATCGGCAGCCCGACCAGGAACGTGTGCACCGCGAGATCCCGGGCGAGCTTGGCCGGCGTGTACTTGAACTGAAACGGCACGGCCGAGAGCGGCACGACGACGAAGTTCATGACGAGGTATATGCCGAGGCCGAACAGGAGCCCGCACGGGACCGCGCGCTGCCGCAGCCATGGCCAGCGACGGCTCGCCGCGACGTACAGCGCCGCCGCGACCAACAGGATCGCGTAGTGGGCGACGAGCCCGAGCAGCGCGGCGCTGGCGCCGCCCTCGAACGCGCGCTGCCCGAGCAGCCCGCTCGCGACCGACTGCAGCACTTGCGTCGGCGAGATGTCCGCCAGCAGCGCCGACACCACGCACGCGTAGACGATGTCGCAGCTCGCCGCGATCCCGCCGCCGGCCAGGATGGCTTTCGTCGTGGACTTCATGGCGGGCACCGTGGCGGAAAGGGGCCGGTGCTCAGCCGCGCGGCGCACTGCGATACAGATACGCGACGAGCGCGCCCAGCAGGAGCACCACGATAGCGTCGAAGACGATCTGCTTCACCGCCGTAACGCCCGGCATCGGCTGGACGACGTAATAGATCATGTAGATCGGCACGACCGCGAGCAGCGCGACCGCCAGCCCAAAGCGCAGACCCTGACCGAGCCAGGGCCGGTTCTCCACGCCGCGCGCGTAGATCCACACGAACGCTCCCGCCATGATCACGTGCGCGAGCAGCATGTAGAAGAACAGGCGCTGCGATTCCGCCTCCGGGCGGAACAGGTTCGGAAGCTGTGCGTAGTCGTCGTGGAGCAGCGTGCCGTGCACGACGAAGCTACCCACCATCCACGCCACGAACACCACGACCCACGCGATGAAGAATCTCCGCTCCATGTTCGGTCCCCCCTTTCGTTGTCTGGACGATCACCGGACGAGTCCGCGCTGCCCGTCGAGCGGGCCCGGCGCGGAATACACGACCCGGCCGCCGCGGATCGTATACCGGACGTCGGCAAATCCGCTCACATCCACGGCCGGGTCGGTGCCGAGCACCACCAGGTCCGCATCCTGCCCCGCCGCGATGCGCCCGCGGCGACCACTCTCGCCGAAGCGTTCCGCGGGCGCGGTGGTGAGCGAGGCGAGGATTGCGTGCCAGTCGAGCCGGCGGCGAGCG
>JBQGDL010000057.1:0-5166 GCA_052039045.1 Steroidobacteraceae bacterium | reverse complement strand
AAACTCTCCCAGATCGAGCGCCCCGGAGAGCTGCTCGATGCGCGCAGCGATCGCGTGCTGCTCGAGCGAATGCAGGCGCGCAAAATATTCGATGTTCTCGCGCGCGGTGAGCCGCTTGTAGAGGCCGCGAGCGTCGGGCAGCACCCCGAGCCGCGCGCGCACCGCCTGCGGGTCCGCGGCGGCGTCGACCCCGTCGACCAGCACGCGCCCGCGGTCGGGCCGCATCAGCGTGTAGAGCATGCGCAGGGTCGTGGTCTTGCCGGCGCCGTTCGGTCCCAGCAGCCCGGTGATCGCTCCGTCCGCCGCGGTGAAGCTCACGCCGTTCACGGCGTGCAGCGGCACGCCGCGGATCAGGAATGACTTGTGCAGGTCGTGAACCTCGATCATCGCGTCGCTCCGGACGGCCCTCGGGCAGTCACGGCTCCCAGCCGTAGGCGCCCGTGAACGGCGGCGTCCCGATCATCCGATCGAGACAGCGCACATCGAGCGCGGCGGCATCGGCGGAGTCGATGAACTCTGCCATCAGCGCCGGTATGCAGCCGGCCGCCATCACGTTGTGCCCCTGACCGCGCGCAACCAGATGCCGCCCCCGCGGCAGGCCTTTCAGGACCTGCTCGCCGTAGCGCGGTGGTGTCACCGGATCGAACTCGCCCGACAGCAGCAGCGCGGGCCGGTCGCTGGCCACCGGCGCGTGGAAGTCGGCGGGCATCCGGCCGCGCGGCCATACCTCGCACGCGGACTTGATGGACTCGACGAACCCGGCGCCGAGCAGGCTTTTCGCGTCGGCGGGATCCGCCCTCAGCAGCGGGGCGTCCTCGGCGCAGCTCACCGAAAGCTGCAGCCCAAAGGAGATCTGTTCGCCGACCAGATCATCGATCATGCGCGCCTGGGCCATCAGCAGCGCCGACTCCCCGCCTGCCGCGCGCGCGATGGTCATCGGCAACATCGCGGCGAGCTGCGGCACGTAGGCGTAGAGACGCACGACGCCCGCGACGAGATCCGCCGTCAGCAGCTCCTCGCGCGGCTCGCCCGTGCGCGGGTCCTGATAGCGAACCGTGCGCGGCGCGCGGCGCAGATCGGCAAGCAGGCCCGCGAGCACCTGACGCGGCACCCCGTACTGGCGTACGCACACGGCGTCTGCGGCGCAGCGTCCGAGCTGCGCGTTGATCGACTGCTCGAGATTGCGCGCGTGCTCGGCGCCGAGCGCAAGCTCGGGCGGCACGACACCGTCGAGCACCAGGCTGCGCACGCGCGACGGGTGGCGGCGCAGATATTCGAGCGCCAGACGCGTGCCGTAAGAAATTCCGACCAGGTTGATCTCGTCGAGTCCGAGGCGGGCCCGCACGGTCTCGAGGTCGTGCACCGCGTCGCTCGTCGTGTAGAAGCGTGGATCGGCGTCGAGCTCCCCGAGACAGCGCTCCGCCTGGCGGCGAGCCGCCTCGGGCTGCGCCGCGGCGGCGGTCGAGGCCGGCTCGAGCTCCAACGCCGCGCCGCAGGCGAGCGGACTGCCCGCACCGGTGCCCCGTTGATCGAGCAGCAGAACGTGCCGCCGCCGCAGGATCTCGCGAAATGCCGGCGACACGGCGGCAAAGCTGTCTCTCGCCGACTGACCGGGGCCACCCGCCAGCATGAACACGGGGTCGGCTGCCGGTTTGCGCGCGCTACTCGGCACCCACGCCAGCGCAAGGTCGATGTGGCGACCGCCGGGTCGGTCGATGTCCTCCGGCACGCTGATGCCGCCGCACTGCGCGGCCACGGTCAGCGGCAGGCCCGGCGAGCTCAGAGTGCAGGACTCGAACTCGAGCGAACCCATGCGACGCGCATCCTGCGCGCCGGCTGGCACGCAGCCCAACGCGAGGATCAGCAGCAGCCCGGCGCTTTCCGATACGATCCCCCGATGTCCAACCACCGTATGGCCCCCGTTACTCAGGCTCTGCTGATCGCGAACCTCGTCATCTTCGCGCTTCAGTACCTGACCGGTCACCTGCTGATCGCACCTTTCGCACTCTGGCCGATCGGCTCCGTCGAGCTCGGCGCCCCACCCTTCCGGCCCTGGCAGGTCCTGACCTATGCCTTCCTGCACGCCGGTCTGGCGCACCTGTTCTTCAACATGCTCGCGCTGTACATGTTCGGCGGCGATATCGAGCGGCTCCTGGGGGCGCGCCGCTACCTCGTCTATTACTTCGTCTGCGTGATCGGCGCGGCGCTCACCCAGCTGCTCGTATTGGGCAACATGGACCGGCCCGCAGGACCCACGATCGGGGCGTCCGGCGGCGTGTTCGGTCTGCTGCTCGCGTTTGGCCTGGCCTATCCGCAGCGCCGTATCATATTGCTGTTCCCGCCGATCCCGATGCCCGCCTGGCTGTTCGTCACGCTGTATGGCCTTCTGGAGCTGTATCTGGGCGTGACGGGAACCAGCCAGGGGGTCGCGCATTTCGCGCATCTCGGCGGGATGGTCGCAGGGTTCCTGCTGCTGATGCTCTGGCGCGGCCAGGCACAGCAACGCTGAGGGGAGTCGATATGGCGAAGGCGAGGAAGAAGGCGGGCGCGGTCGACCAGGCGACCGCGGAGGAAGCGGTGCGGGTGCTGCTGCGCTGGGCCGGTGACGATCCGGCGCGCGAGGGTCTGCGCGACACGCCGCGGCGCGTGGTGTCCGCCTACCGCGACTGGTACGGCGGCTACCTCGTCGATCCGCGCGAGTACCTGAGCCGCACGTTCGAGGAGACGGCCGGCTACGACGAAATGGTCGTGCTGCGCGACATCGAGTTCGAATCGCACTGCGAGCATCACATGGCGCCGATCATCGGCCGGGCGCACGTCGGCTATCTACCGACCCTGAAGGTCGTCGGGATCAGCAAGCTGGCGCGTGTCGTGGACGCCTACGCCAGGCGTTTGCAGGTCCAGGAGAAGATGACCTCCGAGATCGCCGCCTGCATCGACGAAGTGCTGCAGCCGCGCGGCGTCGGCGTCGTGGTCGAAGCCGTCCACGAGTGCATGACCACGCGGGGCGTGCACAAGCGCGGAGTATCGATGATCACCAGCAAGATGCTCGGCACCTTCCGCAGCGACGCGCGCACCCGCAGCGAATTTCTGACTTTCATCGACATCCGCGACCGCAAGTAGCGCCGGCCGGCGGGCTTTCCGGCCCACGGAACAGGGAGACACGTATGGCACGCAAGCGTCCGGTACGAGGCGCAGGAACGATCGTGATGCTGGAGCACCGCTCGAAGGTGCTCGCCGACAATCCGCTCGGGGATCCCCACGTGCGGCGGCTCGCCGTGTGGCTGCCGCCGCACTACGAGCGGCGCAAGGGTGGGCCAGGCGCGCGTTTCCCGGTGCTGATGGACATGGTGGGGTTCACCGGGTCGGGTCCGGGTCATCTCAACTGGAAGCCGTTCAGCGAAAACCTCGCGGAACGGGCCGCGCGGCTGGTGCACGAGCGACGCATGGGTCCGGTGATCCTGGTGATGCCGGACTGTTTCACGAGCCTGGGCGGCAACCAGTACATCAACTCCTCCGCCATCGGCCGCTATGCGGATTACCTGGTCGACGAGATCGTGCCGTTCATCGACCGCGAGTTCCGCACGCTCGCCTCGCGCGAGCATCGCGGCTGTTTCGGCAAGTCCTCCGGCGGCTACGGGGCAATCATTCACGGCATGCGCTACACCCGGCACTGGGGCGCCATCGCGGACCACTCGGGCGACGCATATTTCGACTTCGTCTATCACAGCGACTGGCCGAACACGCTCAACGTGCTCGCGAAGTACCGCCAGCCGGCGCGCAAACCGGGCCGGCAGACGCCGGCCGAGATGGCGCGCGGCGATCGCCGGCTGATGCGCGGGCTGGACGACGGGCGCGTGAAGCGCTTCCTCGAGGCGATGTGGGCGAAACCCAAGCTCTCGCACGCCGAGGGCATGACCATCATGAACGTTTGCATGGCCGCCAGTTACGATCCCGACCCGAAGGCGCCGCTCGGCTTCCGGCTGCCGTTTCACCTCGAGACCGGGGCGGCGGTGCCCGGGCGCTGGCGGCGCTGGCAGCGTCACGACCCGGTCAACCTGGTCGGCCGCTATCGCGGGAACCTGCGACGCCTGCGCGGGATCTACATCGACTGCGGCTGGCGCGACCAGTTTCACATCCACTACGGGACCCGGCTCCTGTCGAGGCGGCTGTCCGCGGCCGGGATCGCGCACCGCTACGAGGAGTTCGACGACGACCACTCCGATGTCGACTACCGCATGGACGTGAGCCTTCCGTTCCTCTACCGCGCGTTGCGCCCCTGAGGTGAGCGGGCGCCGCAGCGCAAAGCGCGCGCGTCTCGGTCTCGCGCTCGGCAGCGGGTCGGCGCGGGGCTGGGCGCACATCGGCGCGGTCACGGCGCTGCTCGAGCGAGGTTTCGTCCCGGAAGTGGTCGCCGGCGCCTCGGTCGGCGCGCTGGTCGGTGCCGCGTATGCGAACGGGAGGCTTGCGGCGCTCGAGTCCTGGGTCTCGGTGCTGACGCAGCGCGACGTCTGGCGTCTGGTCGATACGGTCTTCCGCGGCGGCGGCGTGATGACCGGCAACCGGCTGATGAACGCCATCGCAGCGCAGATCGGCGACCCGGCGATCGAGAAACTGCCGGTCGCATTCGGTGCGGTGGCCACGGATCTCTACACCGGCGAGGAGATCTGGCTGCGCAGGGGACGGATGATGAACGCGATCCGCGCCTCGAGCGGTCTGCCGGGGCTGTTTGCGCCGAGCTGGCACGAGGACCGCTGGCTGATCGATGGGGGTGTCGTCAATCCCGTGCCGGTCTCGCTGTGTCGTGCGCTCGGCGCCGATGTCGTGATCGCCGTGGATCTGAGTCGCACGGTGACGCGCGCGGCGATGCGCGCGGCGCGCGGCGGCAGCGCAGCGCGGCCGACCGAGCCCCCCGAGAAGGCTCCCGCGAGCGCCGAAGGCACTGCGGTGCTGCGCAGCTGGTCGGGGCTGATCGACGGTCTGGTGGAGTCGTTCCGCGCGCGACGCAACGAGCCTGGACTGTTCGAGGTGATGGCCAGCGCCGTCGGCATCATGCAGGAGCGGATCGCCCCCGACCGGCGCGCGGCCGATACCCCCCACCAGGTCCGGAATCCCGCCGGCGCCAAGCAGCACCAGATGGCTTTTCAACCGGCGCGCGAGTCCATC
>JBQGDL010000056.1:0-24794 GCA_052039045.1 Steroidobacteraceae bacterium | reverse complement strand
CTCGCGGGCGGGCGCATCCTGCCGCATCGGGACTCGCACCCCTCTTTCGGCGTCGGTCACCGCATCCACGTGCCGATCGTCACCAACCCCCGCGTGCGGTTCATGATCGACGGGCGTCCGTACCAGTTCGAGGTGGGCCAGGCCTACGAGATCAACAACCAGATGACGCACAGCGTCATGAACAAGGGCGACACCGACCGCATCAACTTCATCTTCGATTATGTCCCGCCGTCGGCGCGGGAGGGGCGCGTCGCCGTGACCGGCGCTCAGGCGCTTCCCGCGGGCTCGTAGCGCCGGTAGCGATCCCGGATCGGCTCGATCACCGTTATCAGCTCGTCGAGGCAGGGCGCGTAGTTGCGCCAGTGGCCCACCGAGCGGTCGTAGATCGGCTGGCGGACCTGCTCCGCGCTCGGGGTGCGCACCGGCCGCTCGCTCTCGTAGAAGCGCAGGCAGGCGTCTTCCCACGGTAGTCCGCAGAACTCGAGCAGGCGCCGCACCTGGTTCTCGAAGTCAGCGACCACCTCCTCGTATTGCACCGTGAGCACGTGGCCGGGCAGCACTGCTGCCCAGTGGTCCATCATGCGCTGGTACTGGAGGTAGTACTCGCCGATCTCGGTCAGGTCGTAAGTGAAGTTCTGCCCCTTGGCGAAGAGCTGCCGGTAACAGCTCAGGCAGGCATCGAGCGGATGGCGTCGTGCATCGATGATCTTCGCCTCCGGCAGGATGAGCGCGATCAGCCCGACCAGCGGGAAGTTGTTCGGCATCTTGTCGATGAACCGCGGCGCGCCGGCGCGGCGATGGGCGCGTGCGTAGGCGAGGTAGTCCTCGCCAAGCGCGCGAAAATTCGCAGGCTTGAGCTCCCGCACCGCCTCCGGGAAGTTGATGCCGTCGGCGCGGTTGCGGTTCAGTGAGTGCGCGACCCGTGGGACATACGGCAGCTCGCTCGTTCCCTCGACCTGGCTGTGGCTGGCCAGGATCTGCTCGAGGAGTGTCGACCCGGAGCGCGGCAAGCCCAGGATGAAGATCGGCGCAGGATCGGCCAGCCCGGCGCCTCGGTGGGACTCGAGAAACTCCCGATCGAAGGTCCGCACCAGCCGGTCATGCATCGCTTCGGTCTGCACGGGATCGTAGGCGACCTCGGCGCGCTGCTTCGAGTTGCCTTCCTGGTAGTACACCCAGGCGCGCGCGAACTCCCCGCGATCTTCGTACGCCTTGCCGAGCGCGAACAGAAAGTTCACCTCGGACTGCACGGTGAGGTGGGTGCCGTGCACGCGCCGCTCCATCTCGGCGACCACCTCGTCTGAAAAGCGGTAGGTCTTCAGGTTGGCGAGACTCCAGTACGCCTCGCCAGAATCCGGGCGCTCACGGATGCAGGCATCGTACGATGCGACCGCCTCCGGGTAGCGGCCCACGCCCTTGAGCAGATGCCCGCGTCCGAGCAGCGCGCCCACATGCGAGGGCTTGAGCTCGAGGCATTTCTCGTAGGCCTCGATCGCCTCGTACGTGAACGAGGCGGGCGCGAGCGTCGCGCCGCGCCAGAAGTGCGCCTGCGGATTGTCGGGCGCGAGCGTGATTGCGCGGTCGAAGCACTCGAGCGCTTCGGCGAAGCGGTCCTGATCCTTGCGTAAGCGTCCGAGATCGAGGATCGCGGCCAGGAAATCGGGCGCAATCGCGACCGCTCGCTCGAGGAGCCGCTCGGCCTCGTCGGCGCGCCCGGCGCCGGCGGCGATCCCGCCGAGCAGGCGCATGGCATCGACGTTGCGCGGATGCTCGCGCAACACACGCCGATACAACTGCTCGGCCTCGCTGAGGCGGCCTTCCTTCTGGTGCTCGGCCGCGAGCGCCATCATCCGCCGCTCGGGCGACAGTGCGAAGCAGCGCTCGAAGGCCTGATCGGCTTCGGCACCCCGCCCCAGGACCGCCAGCGCCTTGCCGAGCGAGAACCACGCGTTCTCGAGCTGCGGATCGAGATGCGTCGCTCGCTCGAGGAAGGGCAGCGCCTCGGCGGCCCGGCCCTGCTGGACGAGAAGGTAGCCCAGATCCTCGTGCGGTCTGGCGAACGTGGGCGCCTGCTCGATCACACGGCGGAGCAGTGTCTCGGCTTCGGCGGTGCGGTTCAGCTTGACGAGCAACGCGCCCAGCAGCGCCTGCAGGTTGATGTCGCGCGGGTAGTCGGCGAGCCGGGCGCGGATGCGCGTCTCGGCGCCGGCGAGATCACCCGCGTTGATCAACGCGATTGCCGCGTCGAAGTCGGATTTCGGGGCCAGCAGCGGCATCGGTGTTCGGGTCTGCGTGCGATGTATGAGCGAAAGCGAGTGAATTCAAGGCATTATTGGCAGTATAAGGCATGCGGAGTTTTCCGCGCGCCGGCGATCCTGTAGAAAGCGGAAACGGGTGCAAACATGCAAAGCAGAAACGCACTGCGCGATCTTGCGTCGGCGACCTTCGTTCTCATCCTCCTGGCCGCCGGCTGCAGTCGCAAGCCGGCTCCGACCGAGATCGCCGATACGATCTTCATCAACGGCGGGATCTACACTGTCGACGCCGAGCGCTCCTGGGCGCAGGCCGCGGCCGTGCGCGACGGGCGCATCGTTGCGGTCGGTAGCAACGAGGAAATCCTCGCGCTCAAAGGCGACGCCACCGAGGTGGTCGACCTCACCGGCCGTCTGGCGCTGCCGGGATTCCACGATTCGCACGTGCACGTGGCCGCGGCGGGTCTCGAGGAGCTGCAGTGTCCGCTCAGCGAGCTGCGCACGGTCGATGCCATCCTGGCGGCGGTCGCGGCGTGCGCGGAGCGTACGGAGGAGGAGTGGATCGTAGGCAGCGGCTGGGATCTCTCGCTGTTCGAGAACAGCAGCCCGCGCAAGGAGCTGCTCGACCGCATCGCGCCGGGCCGCGCCATCGTCCTGTGGGGAGCCGACGGCCACAGCGCCTGGGCGAGCTCGCGCGCGCTCGAGCTGGCCGGTATCGCCGCGAAGACGCCGAATCCTGAGAACGGCGTCATCGAGCGCGACGGCAAGACGGGCGAGCCGAGCGGCACGCTGCGCGAGACGGCGATCGGTCTGGTCACGGACAAGGTGCCGCCCGCGAGTCCCGAGCTGCGCGTCGAGGGGCTCAAGCGCGGGCTCGAGAGCGTTCGTGAGGTCGGCATCACGTCGTTCATCGAAGCCTCGGTCGGCGAAGCCGACTTCGAGGCGTTCAAGGCGGTGGCGCAGAGCGGCGAGCTCAGCGCCAAGGTCCGCCTGTCGATGACTTATGGGATGTTCGGCAGCGATGACTTCGAGAAGCTGCTGGCCCGGCGGGCGGAAGCCGCAGCGCCGCGCCTCGAGGCAGATGCCATCAAGATTTTCGTCGACGGGGTGCTGGAAGGGGAGACGGCGGCGCTGCTGGCCCCGTATCTGACGAAGCCCGGCTACACGGGGAGTATCAGTATGCCCGCCGCGGAGCTGAATGAGGCCGTGACGCGCTTCGATGCAATGGGGTTGCAGGTGCACATGCACGCCATCGGCGACGCTGCCGTGCGGGCCGGGCTCGATGCCTTCGCCGCGGCGCGCGCGAAGAACGGCTCCAGCGACCACCGCCACCACATCTCGCACCTGCAACTCATCGACCCGGCCGATATCCCGCGCTTCAAGGAGCTGGGCGTGACCGCCAACTTCCAGTCGTTCTGGGCCTGGCCGGACGACTACATCCTGAAGCTGAACATGCCGCAGGTCGGCGCGGATCGGGTCAACCGCATGTACCCGCTCGCCAGTGTGCAGCGCGCCGGCGGGCGGATCGTGGGCGGAAGCGACTGGTCGGTGTCAACGGTCAACCCTTTGCCCGCGATCCAGGTCGCGATGACGCGGCAGGATCCGGATGGCGTGCGGACCGAAGTTCTGAACGAAGCCGAGCGGGTCGATCTGCCGACCATGATCGCGGCGTACACCATCGACGGCGCGTGGCTCATGCACCACGACACCGACACCGGTTCGATCGAGACCGGCAAGGCCGCCGATATCGTCGTGCTGGAGAAGGACCTGTTCAAGGTCGCACCGCGCGAGATCGGCAAGGTGCGTGTCGATCTCACGATGCTCGACGGAGAAGCGATCTACCGGCGGCCGTGAAAAAGGGGAGATTCCCCGATTTCCACTGCGGGCGGCGATGGGCGCCAGCGCGGCGCAGGGGAAATCGACAATGTCCCCTTTCTCAGCGACGCAGCGTGCCGGGCAGCGGACGTCCTGCAGCCGGATTGAAGTCGCGGTAATCCAGTCCCAGGTACTGCAGCATCGTCGCCGCGATGTCGCTTTGCGTCAGATCCGGGACGTCATGAGCCTCGCCCGTCGCGGGTGTGTCCGGTCCGATGATCGCGACCCAGATGTCCTGGCTGCCCTGGATGCCCGCGTCGTGATCGACCCAGTCGACCGGCGTGCGTCCGCGGCCGTGGTCGGTGGTGATGATCAGCGTGGTGCGGCCGCGGTACGTGTCGAGAGACTGCACGGTGCGCCACAGCTCCTCGATCAGATCGTCCGCGAGCGCGAGGTAGTCGAGCAGCCGGTCGTAGCGCCGCGCGTGCGCCCAGTCGTCGGACTGGCCGAGACCGATCCACATCACCCGCGGCTGGTGCCGGCGCAGATAGGCGAGCGCGAGCCGGAAGGTCAGCACGTCGTTGCTGCTTTCCTCCCAGAGCCCCATGACCTGCCGGCGAAGGGCGACGAGGCCGTCCATCTCCGGTGTGCTGAGCGCGGGCGGCAGCGGATCGTAAGCGCCGTTCATGAGGAACGTGCCGTTGCGCCGCGATGCCGCCATCGGGAAGCCGTCCCACGATCCGAACTGGGCGGTCTGCGCGAAGTCGAGGCCGAGCTTGTGGTGGATGTAGTCGAGCGCGGTATCGTGCGGGTAGCGCACGAAGTCATTCGACGTCACATCGGGCTGCGGCTGTCCGGTGAGGATCTCGGAATATCCGGGATAGGAGAACCACTGCGTGTTGCGCACCGTGACCGGGCTGCCGCGTGCCGGATTGCCGAACACCATGCCGCCCGGTGCCAGCGTCTCCCAGAAGAATGGCATCAACGCCTTGCGCCGCTCCCCGGGCGTGGCGCGCCAGTAGCGGCTTCGGGTGACGGCGGGATCGTCGATTCCGGAGCGCTCAGCATCAGCGGCGATCACCGGATCCATGCCACCGAAGAGCTCCTGGATGCGCACGCCGTCGAGCGTGAGCAGGATGAGGTTGTGTTCCGTTGCCGGAGCTGGCGCGCTGAACAGCAGCAGCCCGCCGAGCACCACCAGGATCTCTGTCCGAATCCGCCGCACGGTGCATCTATACTACGCGAACGCCATGGCGCACCGACACGAGGAAACCGCGCACGAAGTGGTGCTCGCGCCGGCCGGGGCGCCGGCGGCGAGCGTGATCTGGCTGCACGGCCTTGGCGCCGATGGGCACGACTTCTTAGCCGTAGTGCCGGAGCTGCGCCTGCCGGCGCAGCCTGCCGTGCGCTTCGTCTTTCCGCACGCGCCGCTGCGCCCCGTCACGATCAACATGGGACTGCGGATGCGCGCGTGGTACGACGTCGTCTCGCTGTCCACGTCCGGCCCTCCCGACGAAGCAGGGATCCGCGCTTCGGCGACATCGCTTACGCGCTGGATCGCTCGCGAGATCGAGCTTGGAATCCCGGCGCACCGGATCGTGATCGCGGGGTTCTCGCAGGGTGGGGCGATCGCGCTGTATGGCGCGCTGCGCTACCCCGAGCGTCTGGCGGGCGTGCTGGCACTGTCGAGCTATCTGCCGCTGCAAGACCGCCTGGCCGCGGAGGCCGCGCCGGCCAATCGTGACGTCCCCATCCTCATGTGCCACGGCCGCGACGACCCAGTGCTGCCCATAGCACTCGGTGCGATGTCGCGCGACTTCCTGCGCGGACTAGGTTATACGGTCAAATGGAAGGAGTACCGGATGCAGCACCAGGTGTGCCTGGAGGAGATCGCGGACATCGCCGCGTGGCTCCGGGACCGGCTCGCAGCGGTGTTTCCCGGCTGACCGCCACGCGTAGCCGGCTCAATCGATCGCCTCGATGACCACCACCGATTCGCAGCGCGGACAGCGCGCGGTCTTGACCATCTTGACGTCGAACCACCGCCGACCGCAGTCGCAGCGGATCTGCACGATCCACTGCCCGGTGGCGTGGCCCATCTCGCCTTCCTCGACGACCATCCCCGGCGGCAGCTGCTCGACCCGCGGCAGCGGCGCGCCGATAAAGGCAGTGTCCTCCGCGTCCGGCAGCTCGGTGGCATCGGCACGCTCCATCGGTTGGGTGTGCTCGAGTTCCGGTGCGCGCGCGACCGGCTCGAGCGGTGGCGTCTCGACCCTGCGCTCCGGCTCCGATTCTGAGCGGCCGTCCCTCGCCACCAAATTCCCACCGTGTCGGCTACCCGTTGGACATAGTACGCCCGGATTCCGTCCAGACAACCTCAATTCCGAATCGGATTGTTCCTATTGACAGTCCGCGCGGCGGTTGATCGCGCTCGCCCCCGCGGTTGACCGTGGAGGTGACTGGTACGGCGCAAGCGGACGAGACGCTGCACGACGGCAAGGAGCGCATCCGATGGGGCGTGTCGCCGATCTGCTCCACATGCCTCACTCGGCGTTCATCGCCGCCAGGCTGCGCGGCCGGGCGACATGACATAAGATCGTGCCCGGGGGTCCCCGCCACGCGTCGCTCCGCAGAGCGGCGAACCGGTCGCAGAATGCCGGCGCGGTCCTTGCCGCTCAATCCCGGGTCGGATAGGTTTTTTGCGAGACATGGATACCGCCGCGCAGCTCAGGAAGATCGTGCTGCTGAACCCGAAGGGCGGTTCCGGCAAGTCCACCATCGCGACCAACCTGGCTGCGTATTACGCCTGCAAAGGCTTCAGGACGGCGCTCATGGACACCGATCCGCAAGGGTCCGGTCTGCGCTGGCTCAAGCTTCGTCCGGGCAGTCTGCCGCCTATCGCGGCAATCAACGGGTTCGAGCGCCCGATGGGGGTGACGCGGACGTTTGCCATGCGGACGCCGCCCGGGACGGAGCGTCTGATCGTCGACACTCCGGCGGCGCTGCCCGCACAGCAGATGCCCGACGTGATCCGCGATGCGAGCGCGATCGTCGTGCCCGTGCTCCCCTCGGATATCGACACCCATGCCGCCTCGCGCTGTATTGCCGATCTGCTGCTCGTCGCCAAGGTGCATCGCTCGGAGCGGCGGCTGGTGATCGTCGCGAATCGCGCACGTCGTTATACGAAGGCCTTCCAGGCACTGATCCGCTTCCTGCAGAGTCTGAAGATTCCCGTGGCCGCGGTGCTGCGCGACTCACAGGCCTACGTGCGATCGGGCGAATCCGGCATGGGCATCCACGAGATGAAGGGTGCGCTGCTGCGCGATGACCTGGAAACGTGGAAACCGCTCATCGAGTGGCTCGATCAGCGCAAGGCAGAGCTTCTCGCGGCCGAAGAACCCGCGCCGGAGATCTCCGGGGCGTCCGCAGCGCCAGGGTCGGTCGGGGTGCCGGCCTGACGCGGCTCCCTTGCAGCGGCGGGACGGACGTCAGCGGTTCTGCACGACGGGACGGTGCGACACCGCGCCGGCGCCGCTGGTGTGCAGCGTCGCATCGTCGGCGACGGTGAAGCTCACCTCGTTCGGCCGCCCGTCCGGATCGTTGGTGCTCCCCACCTGCACGAGATAGGGCCGGTCGCGTGTCCAGAGCATGTACGTGTAGCGCGATTGCACGGCGCCTTCGTCGCGCTTGATCGAGTCGAAATCGCCGAACAGCGTGCGGCTGCGATTGACGACCGCGAGCAGCGACGGCAACGTCGGCTCGAAGCGCGCGGTTGCGCTGGCGAGCGTGCCGTCTGCGCCGATCAGGAAACACAGCTCGCGCGTCCGGTGGGGCGGCGGCAGCTTGAGCACGGTCTGCTGGCTGCGGGCGCAGTAGCGCCGGCGGCCCTGCTCGTCCTGGTCCCAGCGTCCCCCGGGATACTTCGCTTCGATCGCCGGCGCGCCGGCGCTCCAGCCCAGGCCAAAGACGCCACCCTTGAACTGGTCGACCACCGCGCCGGCGACAGCGCTGTCGACGCCGAGAGCCGCCAGCGCCGCGAGCCAAATCCGGGTGACGAAACGGATCATGTCGGTACCAGGGAAACCATGGCGTCGCTCAGTCTATGGAGCCCCGGAGTCCCGACCACAGCGCGCCGCCGGAAACCCGACACAGCTCTCATTCGCCGGGGCCGATCGCGGACGGCGCAGCTTCGTGCCGAAGAGGGAGCGTCCCCCCCTTTCACGCGTTCGCCGGCGTCCCCGCGTCGCGCTGGGCAGACTGCTCGATGGCCAGCAGATCCTCCGGGGTGTCGAGATCGACGCCGGCGTTCGGCATCGGAATGCGCACCAACTGGTCGGTGTTGCGGCGGATGATCAGCTTCGGGTCGCGGTCGCCCCGCAGCTCGAGCAGCCCCGGCAACGCCCAGCGCGGAAAGATCGCGGGCAACCCGGGCGCACCGTCGAAGAGCGCGGCGGCGAGCAGAATGGGATGTCGCTTCCACGCCGCGTAGAGATGCTTCAGGTCGTCGGCTGTGACCGCCACCTGGTCGGCCAGCAGCAGCATCAGTCCGTCGCAGCGCGGCGGGGCGCTCTCGACGGCGACGCGTATCGAGCTGGCCAGCCCTTCCTGCCAGTCACGGTTGACGATCAGCGATGCGGCCGATTGTCGCAACGCCGGCGCAATCTCCCGGGCGTGCGCGCCGAGCACCACGGTGACCGATCGTCCGGCGACGAACGCCGCGCTCGAGATGAGCTCGTGCAGCACCGGCGAGCCGGCGATGCGCACCAGCTGCTTCGGCGCGCCGAAGCGTGTCGAGGCGCCCGCCGCCAGGATCGCCACATGAAGCTCGGCGCCGGTCGTGACTTCCATGGCCCATAGTTTGCCTGCTGCGCTGCAAGAAGCTAGAGTGAATCGCGCTGCCCGGCGTGTTCTCGCCAGATCGCGGTCCGGTTCATCGCCCGATGACCCGCCGTGCCTGCGTGCACGGCCATACAGAGGGTCAGGGGTTGGAAAGCTGGAAGGTCCATAAATTCGGCGGCTCTAGCGTCGCCGACGCGGTGTGCATGCGGCGCGTCGCCTCGATCGTCGAGGCGGATACTGCGCCGCGCAAAGCCGTCGTGCTCTCCGCCTGCCGCGGCGTCACGGACGCGCTCCTCGACCTCGTGACGCTGGCCGAGCGCCAGGATCCCGCGCTCGACGCGCTCCTGGAGGACCTGCGTGTGCGCCACGTACAGCTCGCGCGCGAGCTGCTGTCGCAGAGCCTCGGGGATGAGTTCATTGCCGCTCTCGAGCACGATTGCCGTGACATCGGCGGCATCCTGCAGACCGTACGCATGGTGCGCGCCGCATCGACGACCATGCGCGACCTCGTGGCGGGCTACGGCGAGCTCTGGTCGACACAGCTGTTTGCGCGGCTGCTGCAGACGCGCCGCCGCGCCGCCGGCGAGGTGCGCTGGCTCGACGCCCGTCGCGTGGTCCTGGTGGAGTGGGGACCGCTCGGTCCGAGCGTGCGCTGGGAGCTCTCGCAGGCGAATCTGCGCACGGCCGTGCCGGCCGGGTTCGATGGCACGCTGATCGTCACCGGTTTCATCGCCACCGACACCCATGGCCTGCAAACGACGCTGGGGCGCAACGGCAGCGACTTCTCCGCCTCGATCTTCGGCTGGCTGCTCGATGCGAGCGAGATCGTGATCTGGACGGACGTCGACGGCGTGCTGTCGGCGGACCCGCGGCTCGTGCCCGAGGCCATGGTGATCGACGCGCTCTCCTATAACGAGGCCATGGAGCTGGCGTACTTCGGCGCCAAGGTCCTGCATCCGCAGACCATGGCGCCGGCGATCCGCAAGCGGATCCCGATCTCGATCCGCAACACGTTCTCCCCGGAGCGCGCCGGGACCGTGATCCGCGGCGAGGCAGCGGCGCATCCGATCGTCAAGGGCATCACGACGATCGACGGGATCGCGCTCGCGAACCTCGAGGGGGCCGGGATGATCGGCGTTCCCGGCACCGCGCACCGCCTGTTCGGCGCGCTGCGCGAGGACGGCATCTCGGTGATCCTGATCTCGCAGGGTAGCTCCGAACACTCGATCTGCTTCGCGGTTCCGGACGCGGAGGCCGATCGCGCCGAGCGTGTCGTGCGTCGCGCCTTCGACGCGGAGTTGCGCGAGGGGCAGATCCAGAGCCTCGAGGTCGATCGCGGCTGCAGCATCCTCGCGGTGGTCGGTGACGGCATGGCCGGAGCGCACGGCGTGGCGGCGCAGGTGTTCCAGGCGCTCGGCTCCGCGGCGGTCAATGTGCGCGCCATCGCGCAGGGTGCCTCGGAACGCAATATCTCGGTGGTGATCGACGGCCGCAGCAGCGCGCGAGCGCTCCGCGCAGTGCACGCGGGCTTCTATCTGTCGCCGCACACGGTGTCGATCGGGCTCATCGGGCCGGGTCTGGTCGGATCGGCGCTGCTCGAGCAGCTTGCGGGACAGGTCGAGCGGCTGCGGCGCGATCTGAAGCTCGACCTGCGCGTACGGGGCATCGCAGGCTCGACGCGCATGGCGCTCGCGGACGGCGCCATTCCGCTCGCGGCGTGGCGCGCCCAGTACGCAGCCGCCACCGAGCCTGTGGATCTCGCCCGGTTCGCGGAGCACGTGCACGCCGAGCACGTACCGCACGCGGTGATCATCGATTGCAGCGCGAGCCCGCAGGTCGCGCAGTGGTACGCCGACTGGCTGGCAACGGGCATCCACGTCGCGACGCCGAACAAGAAAGCCAACAGCGCGGAGTACGGCTATTACGAACAGCTGCGCGCGGCGCGGCAAAACGGCAACGCGCACTACCTCTACGAGGCAACGGTGGGGGCCGGGCTGCCGATCATCCAGACACTGCGTGACCTGCGCGAGACAGGCGACGAGATCCGGCGAATCGAGGGAATCTTCTCCGGAACCCTTGCCTATCTCTTCAACACGTGGGATGGCACGCAGCAATTCTCGGCGGTCGTGGCGGCGGCCAAATCGATGGGGTACACCGAGCCTGATCCGCGGGACGACCTCTCGGGCATGGACGTCGCGCGCAAGCTGATCATCCTTGGGCGGGAAATGGGTCTCAGGCTCGACCTCAGCGACGTCGCGGTCGAGAGCCTGGTGCCGCAGGCGCTTGCCGGCTGCACGGTGGAGGAGTTCCTCGCCCGGCTCGGTGAGTTCGATGCGCGTATGCTCGATCGCCTGGCGGCGGCGCGGAGCAGCAAGCACGTGCTGCGCTATGTGGGCTCTGTCGATGCGCAGGGCCGCGCGCAGGTCGGGCTAGTCGAGCTTCCGGCGACCCATCCGTTCGCGAACATTGCCCTGACGGACAACATCGTGCGCTTCCAGACGGCGCGCTACGACCGAAACCCCCTCATCGTTCAGGGTCCGGGCGCCGGACCGGCCGTCACCGCGGCGGGCGTGTTCGCCGACCTGTTGCGCATCTGCGCTTATCTCGGGGCCAGGTTGTGAGCAGCGGCGGCCAATCGGCCACCGCCTTTGCGCCTGCCAGCGTCGGGAATGTCGCGGTCGGGTTCGACGTGCTGGGGCTCTCCATGCCGGCGCTCGGCGACCGGGTGCGTGCGGTGCGCCGGCCTGAGCCCGGGGTCGCAATCCGCTCGATCGACGGCGTGGTGCGGGACCTGCCGCTCGCCGCCGAGCGCAACACGGCAGGCCGAGCCGTGCTGGCGCTGCAGCGAGCGCTCGGTCTGCCGTTCGGCGTCGAGCTCGAAATCGTCAAGGGGATACCGCTCGGTTCGGGCCTCGGCGGCTCAGCGGCCTCGGCGGTCGCCGGCGTGGTCGCCGCAGCGGCGCTGGCGGATCGGCCCGTCCCGATGATCGATCTGCTCAAGTGCGCCATGCAGGGCGAGGCGGTGGCGAGCGGTGCGCTGCACGTCGACAACATCGCGCCCTCGCTGTACGGAGGACTGGTGCTCACCGTCGGCATCGACGACCCGCACGTCAAGCAGATCCCGGTGCCGGACGGCGTGCGCTGCGTGGTCGTCCATCCGCACATGGTGCTCGCCACGCGCGAGGCACGCGCCATCCTCTCGAGCTCGGTCGCGCTGTCCGACGTGATCTGGCAGCAGGCTAACCTCGCGGGATTTCTCGCCGGCTGCTACACGTCGGATCTGACGCTGATCCGGGAATCGCTTCTCGATGTGATCATCGAGCCGCAGCGTCAGGCGCTCATCCCCGGTTTCGCCGACGTCAAGTCGGCGGCGCTTCGCGCCGGCGCCCTCGGTTGCTCCATCTCCGGCGCCGGCCCGAGCGTGTTCGCGTGGGCTCTCGAAGCCCAGGCAGAAGCAGTGCGCGCCGAGATGGTCGCGGCGTTCATGCGGCACGGGCTCGCCACCGACAGCTGGCAGGCCGCAATCGATCAGACCGGCGCACGAGTGACGGGGGACTGATGCGCTTCGTCAGCACGCGCGGCACGGCGGAGAGCGTGTCGCTCGAAACTGCGATTCGGCGCGGCCTGGCGCCGGACGGCGGTCTGTACGTGCCTGAGCAGCTGCCGGCGGCGGACGTCGACGCACTGGCCGCGATCGGCGATCTGCCGCGACTCGGGGCACGCCTCCTGGCGCCGTTCGCTGCGGACGAGGCGCTTGGCACGAGCCTCCCCGAGGTGTCGGCGGAGGCTCTCGATTTTCCGGCACCGGTGACCGATGTCGAGCGCGAGCCCCGCCCGTTGTCGGTGCTCGAGCTGTTTCACGGTCCGACGGCGGCGTTCAAGGACTTCGGCGCACGGTTTCTCGCCGCGGCGCTGGCACGCGTGCCGCGCGATCCCTCACGGCGCTTCACGCTGCTGGTGGCGACATCGGGCGATACGGGCGGGGCGGTCGCGGCGGCCTTTCACGGCCGTCCCTGGGCGGACGTCGTGGTGCTGTACCCGCGCGGCCTGGTAAGCGTCCGTCAGCGGCAGCAGCTCGCGGGCTGGGGCGGCAACGTTCGAACGCTGTCGGTCGCGGGCAGCTTCGACGACTGCCAGCGCCTCGTCAAAGAGGCGTTTGCGGATTCGACCCTGACCCGCAGCCTCGCGCTGTCGTCGGCGAACAGCATCAACATCGGCCGTCTGCTCCCGCAGCTCGTCTATTACGCCGCCTCGAGCCTGGCACTCGCGGCGCGCGATGGTCGCCCACCCAGCTTCATCGTTCCGACGGGTAACCTGGGCAACGCGCTCGCCTGCATCTGGGCGCGAGCCATGGGCCTGCCGGTCGGCGACATCGTGCTGGCCGCGAACGCCAACCGTGCCGTCCCCGACTATCTGTCGGGTGGCGTCTGGCAGCCGCGGGCAAGCGTGGCTACGCTTGCATCCGCCATGGACGTCGGGAACCCGAGCAACCTCGAACGCCTGCGCTGGCTCGATCCCGACCGCTCGATGCGCCTCGACGCGGGCTCGGTCAGCGATGATGAGATCCGCGAGACGATTCGCCGCGATTTCCACGAGCTCGGCCGCGTCTGGTGCCCGCACACGGCCACTGCGGCCTGCCTGTACCGCCGCCTGCCCGCCGCGGCGCGCGAGCGACGCTGGGTGATCGTCGCGACCGCGCACCCGGCGAAGTTCGACGAAATCGTCGAGCCGCTGATCGGGGCCGCGGTGCCGGTACCCGACTCGCTGGCGGCGATTCTCGCTCGACCGGCAATCGAGCGGCCGATCGAACCCCGCGCGGAACAATTACACCAAGCGTTGCTGGAGAATCGGTGAATACTTTTGCAGGCTTGCCCGTCTGGCTCTGGGTGGTGTTCGGTGCGGTGGCGCTCGCAGCGCTGGTCTACTTCGCATTGCGCCAGATCAGGCTGATCCGTGCTCGCCGTGCCATCGATAACCTGATCGGCTCAGTCGCCTACGACGTGCTGAAGAACGTGCTGCTTCCGACCGGCACGGGCGAGCAGATTCACGTCAACTACCTGCTCCTCACGCAGCGCGGGCTGCTGGTGGTGGACCTGTTCGACGTGCCTGGCATGGTGTTCGCGGGCGAAAAGATGGAGCAGTGGTCGGTGTTCGGGCCGGAGCGGCATTTCACGCTCACCAATCCGCTGCCGCTGCTCTACGATCGCGTGGCTGCCGTGCGCAACGTCGCGGGCGATGTGGCCGTCGACGGCAGGATCGTGTTCTCGATGCGTGGCGAGTTCCCGAAGGGTCGGCCGGATGCGGTGCTGCGCCTGGATGCGCTGCAGGACGAATATCCGGTCGTCGATCGCAGCAGCGGTGCGGCCGCCGCCGCCTTCGCGCCGGTGTGGGAGCGCATCAAGCAGGCCGCGCAGCCCAATCCGCTGGCCTGAGCCGAAAAGGGGACATTCTGGATTTCCCGCTCAGCTCCCCGCGCTGGCGTGATCGGCGAGCACGCGCGAGACGCACGCAGTCAAGCGACGGGCGGTTGCGAGGTGCAGGAACTCATTGGGCCCGTGGGCGTTGGAGTGCGGGCCGAGCACGCCCGTGACGAGGAACTGGGTCGAAGGAAAGCGCTCGGCCAGCATGCCCATGAACGGGATGCTGCCTCCCGTACCCATGTACATCGCATCCTTGCCGAAATGATCCCGCGAGGCCTGTTGCATCGAGCGCTCGAGCCACGGCGCCGTGGGGGGCGCATCCCAGCCCGCCATGGAGGATTCGACGTCCAGCGTGACGCGCGCGCCGTGCGGCGGATCCTGCAGCAGCGTGCGCTCGAGCGCCCGAGCGGCCACCGCCGCGGACAGCGTCGGCGGCAACCGCAATGACAGCTTGAGGGCCGTCCAGGGCCGCAGCACGTTGCCGGCATTGGCGAACGCCGGGAGACCCTCGGCGCCGGTGATGCTGAGCGTCGGGCGCCACGTGCTGTTGAGCAGCAATTCGAGCGGATCATTCGACACCGGGCGCAAGCCCGGCCGCAGCGGAAATTTCCCGTGTACCGCGGCTCCGAGCACGGCCGCGGCGGCGACTGCCTGCCGCCGACGCTCGGGCGGGATCGGCGTCGTGAGCTCATCGATCAGGATCGCCCCGGATCCGGCATCCTCGATACGCGCGAGCAGCTCGCGCAGGATGCGGAAACTGGAGGGCACGATGCCGCTCGCACTGCCGGAGTGCACGCCCTCCGTGAGCACATCGACACGCAGCTGCGCCACCAGGTTGCCGCGTAGCGAGGTCGTGCACCAGAGCTGGTCGTAGTTGCCGCATTCCGCGTCGAGACACACGACCAGGCTGGGCGTGCCGAGCCGTTCGGCGAGTGCGGCGATGTGATGCGCGAGATCGTCGCTGCCGCTTTCCTCGCAGGCTTCGATCAGTATCAGGCAGCGCGCATGCGGCACGCGCTGCTCCTCGAGCGCACGGATCGCGGTCAACGAGGCAAACAGCGCGTAACCGTCATCGGCGCCGCCGCGGCCATACAGCCGTCCGTCCCGCAGGACGGGTGTCCACGGGTCGAGGCCTTCGCCCCAGCCCGTGAATTCCGGCTGTTTGTCGAGATGACCGTAGAGCAGCACCGAATCGTCGGTCTGTCCCGGCACCTCGATGAGCAGCAGCGGAGTGCGTCCCGACAGGCGGTGCACGTCGATGCGCATGCCGGGCAGGGCGTTGGCCCCCGCCCATCTCTGCAGCAACTGCACGGCCCGTTCCATGTGGCCATGCGCTTCCCAGTCCGGGTCGAAGGCCGGCGACTTGTTGGGAATGCGGATGTACTCCTGCAGCGCAGGGACGATCGAGGTCTCCCACGCGCGGTCGATATGGTCTGCTGTGCGATGTCTGTCCATAAATAACCAGATATCAACGGGTTGGAATACTAATATAAATTTAGACTACAGATGGGCGTTATCGTCGCCTTCTGCGCGGGGGAAACCGAACAGACGGAGCGCATTCTGCGTCGTGTGCAGCGCGATCTGCGCCGCCGGCTCGTGCCGCGCGCTCGCCACTGCGGCGAGTACATGCGGCAGGTAGCGCGGCTCGTTGCGTCGGCTGCGCGGCTTCGGATCGAGATCGCGCGGCAGCAGGTAGGGTGCGTCGGTCTCGAGCAGCAGCCGCTCCGCGGGAATGCGCCGCACCAGCTCGCGCAAATGTGTGCCGCGGCGCTCGTCGCAGATCCAGCCCGTGATACCGATGTGCAGATCGAGGTCAAGGCAGTCCTGCAGCTGCGCGGCGTCGCCCGTGAAGCAGTGCGCAACGCCGCCCGCCAGCCGCGCCCGATACTCGCGCAGGATGCTCATGAATTCGGCATGGGCGTCGCGCTGATGCAGGAACACGGGTTTGCCGCTCTGCCCCGCAAGCTCGAGCTGCAGTCGGAATGCGCGTTCCTGATCGTCGTGTGGCGAGTAGTTGCGGTAATAGTCCAGCCCGCATTCGCCGACCGCGCCGATTTCGGAGAGCGCGATCAGCGCTGCGAGCTCCGGCCGGTCCGCCTCATGAAACTCGCGGGCGTGGTGCGGATGCACGCCCGCCGTGGCGCGCAGGAACCGGGGTCGAGCGCGAACCAGCTGCACTGCGGCGCGGGAGCTCGCGAGCGTACTGCCCGTGATCACGGCGAAGCGCACGCCCACCGCCCACGCGTCTTCCATGACACGCTCGCGGTCGTGGTCGAAGCTGTCGTGGGTCAGGTTCAGACCGATGTCGGCGAGCACGAGATCCATGATGGCGTGATCATGCGGCGCGCAGGGCTTCGGTGACCGGCAGCCGAGCCGCGCGCAGCGCGGGAAACAGGCCGCCGACCAGTCCGATGCCGAGGGCCCATTTGAGACCGTTCCACAGCAGCTCCGGCGAGACCCTGAACTGGAACATCACCTGGCTGAAATTCGAGCTGAGCGTGGCGACCGTGTAGCCGTTGAAGATCGCCCAGGCAATCGCGCCGCCCAGCACTCCGCCGACGAGCGCGAGCAGCATGGTCTCCAGCATCACGGCGACGACGACCGGCAGCCCGCGGAAGCCGATCGCGCGCATGGTCGCAACCTCACGCGCGCGGCTCACCACCGCCGCGTACATGGTGTTGAGGGCTCCGAACACCGCGCCTACGCCCATGATCGTGCCGATGACGAGGCCGAGTATCTCGATCAGGCGTGTGAGGGTCTCGGACTGCCTGGAGTAGTAATGGCGGGTCGTGTCCACGTCGAGCTTCAGGCGCGGGTCGGCCGCCATAGCGGCCTTGAGTCTTGTGAAGCCGTCCTTGCCGTCCAGCCTGACCGTGACGGACTGGAACGCCGTGCGCCGGTACGTATTCGCGACGGTCTCGCTGTCAGCCCACAGCTCGGACTCGTGCGAGTCGCCGGAGGCGAAGGTGCCGACGATCGTCCAGACCTGATTGGCGAGCTCGACCGATTGGCCCACGTCGAGGCCGACGTACTGTCTTTTCGCGCTCTGGCCGACAACCAGCTCACGCATGCCCGGCTCGAATTTTCGACCTTCGACGATCCGGATCTGGGGGCGCAGTTCCCAGGCGTTGGGGCCGACGCCGCGCATCTGTGCATTCGCATCGGTGCCGTCGGCCCGGGTCACCATGTTGACGACCTGCGACAGCTCGGGGGAGGCGAGCGGCCGGCCGTCGGCACTGCGGGCGATGCCGTCGAGGTTACTGATGAGCGGCAGCTGATCGCGCGTGATCACGGAGTTGGTTTCGGACTGCGAGCCGCCGCGCAGCACGATCGCACTGTCGTCGCTACCGGTGCGGATGAGCGTCGAGCGGAAACCCTCGCCCATCGCCAGCATCGCGACCAGCACGCCGACCACGCCCGCGATGCCGACGACGATCACCGCCGAAGCGCCCCAGCGCTGTGGGAGGCTCGCGATACCGATCTGCGCCGCGGCGAGCGCGAGCCGCCCGGTGCGTGTCAGCACGAGCCACAGCGCCAGCGCGGCAGCGAAAGCGACAATCGCGTACCAGGGCAGGTAGAACCAGGCGACGAGCCCGGCGGCGAGCAGCAGCCCGACGCCCAGGTTGCCCAGCCATGCCTTGATGCGTTGCATTCCGAAGTCCTCAGCGTCCGGCCAGGGCGTCGACGATGTTGAGACGCATGGCTCGCAGCGCCGGCAGCGCGCCGACGACGATGCCGATGACAATCATGAGCCCGAGACCCAGCAGCCAGGTCGAGGTGGGCACCGCGCCGAGCTGGATCACACCGCTGCTTGCGGCGCTGACCGCGGGCATCAACACGCTCGCAATGGTCAGCCCAATCGCCCCGCCGATGACGATCAGCAGCACCGCCTCGACCAGTACCAGCAGCAGCACAGTGCGGTTGCTGAAGCCTATCGTCTTCAGCACCGCCAGCTCGGGAATCCGTTCGCGCACGGCCTGTGCCATCGTGTTGCCCGTTAGCAGCAGCAGCGTGAAGAACACGGCGCTCATGATCGCAGTGACGATCAGCCCCACGTCGGCGAACTGCTTGAAGAATCCCTGGTTGAACGCCTGCTCCGTCTGGGTCTTGGTTTCATGGTCCGAGTTCTCGGACAGCGCGTCGATCGCCAGCGCGACCTGCGTCGAGCGGCTGGCATCGGTCAGGTCGAGGACATACCAGTGCACCTGGCCCTTGATGTAGTCGTTGGCCTCGTCGAAGTACTTCCAGTTGAACATCAGCTGCCGCTCCTCTCCCTGGCGCTTCTTGTCGGCGAGCGTGAAGATCCCGACCAGCTTGAAGGTCCAGTCGTTGCTGCCCTTGGTCGGAAAGATCGTCGCCTGCAGCGGGATGGCGTCGCCGATCTGCCAGCCGAATTGCTCTGCGAGAGCCTTGCCGACGATCGCTCCGGTACGGGTCGACTCGAACGCCTCGAGCTGCTCGGGCGCAATCACGTACTCCGGATAGAGCTGCATGAATCCCGGGCCGATGGCGAAATTCGGGAAGAAGTTCCTGCGATCCTGGTAGATGCCGCCGAACCAGGCGCCGTACGAGACGTTCGCCACGCCGGGCGTCGCGGCGATCTGTGTCTCCAGGCTGATGGGCAGCGACTGCGTGATCGACAGCTTCGACGTCGTGATGAGCCGGTCGTACCCTTCGACATTGGCGCTCGAATTGAACGCAACGCGCACCGAATCGAGCATCCCGAAGAGCAGAAACGCCGTGACGACCGACAGCAGCGTCAGAAAGGTGCGGGTCTTGCTGCGGAACAGTGCAGCCCAGATCAGGTGCAGATACTTCATCGCGGACTCCGTTCCGGCTCAGGCGGCGCTCAAGACCTGTTCGGCGAGCGTGCCCTTGTCGAGATGCAGCGTATGTCTGGCGTACTCCGCGGCCTTGGGGTCGTGGGTCACCATCATGATCGTCTTGGCGTGCTCGCGGTTGAGCCGCTGCAACAGCGTCAGGATTTCCTCGGCCGACTGGCGGTCGAGATCGCCGGTGGGCTCGTCGCAGATGAGCAGCGTGGGGTCCGAAACGATGGCGCGCGCGATGGCGACGCGCTGCTGCTGGCCGCCGGAAAGCTCCGCCGGCCGGTGCCGCGCACGGTCCTGCAGGCCGACCAGCTCGAGTGCGATTCCTGCGTTGCGCTTGCGGTGCGCGCCGGAGAGGCTGGTGAGCAGCAGCGGCAGCTCGACGTTCCGCTGCGCGGTGAGCGTCGGCATGAGGTTGTAGAACTGGAACACGAAGCCGACGTTGCGGCTGCGCCACCGTGCGAGCTGACCGCTGCTCATGCGATCGATGCGCTGTCCGGCGACCTCGATTTCGCCTTCGGTCGGCGAGTCCAGGCCGCCGATCAGGTTGAGCAGGGTGGTCTTGCCGGAGCCGGACGGCCCCATCAGCGCCACAAAATCCCCGGATTCGATGTCGAGATCGATCCCGTGCAGTACGTCGACCTTTTCCGGGCCGCGCTGGTAGGTCTTGTGGACGTTGCGGAGCTTAACCAGTGTAGTCATCGTTCCACCACCTCGGACCCCAGAGATCCATCGGCCGTTCATCGGTCGCCGCGGTCGCGCGCGTCAGTCGTCGCGGAGGCGACGCGCACGCGCGCACCGTCGCTCAGGTCCTCGGGTGGATCGAGCACGACGCTGTCGCCGCCGGCCAGACCGGCGAGTACCTCCCGGTCGTCGCCGAGGGTGCGTCGAAGCCGCCGCTCGCGCTGCGACACCTTCTCTTCGGCGACGACGAAGGCGACCGACTTGCCATTGCGCGAGGCGATGGCCGAGGCGGGAGCCAGCACGCCGGCGCTGCGCGGCGCATCGGGCGGCGGGCTCTTCTCGAGGAAGCTCACGCGCACACCCATGTCCGGGACGATACGCGGGTCCTTCGCCCTGAGCGCGATGCGCACCTTGACCGTGGCCTTGCCACGATCTGCGGCCGGAATGATCGCGATGACCTCGGCGGGGATCTTCCAGTCCGGGTAGGCGTTCAGCGTGGCCTCGACGGGCATCTTCGGCTGCACGCGGCCGATGAAGGCTTCGCCGACCTCGACTTCGACCTCGAGTGAATCCATGTCGACGATGGTGCCGATGCCCGTGCGCGTGTAGCCGCCGCCGGCGGACAGCGGCGAGACGATCTCGCCAGGCTGCGCGGCCTTTGCGATCACTACACCCGCAAACGGCGCGCGAACCACGGTGTTGTCGAGATCCTGCTCGGCAATGCGCAGTCGGCTCGCCGCCACCTGCGCGTTGCGCTGCGCGGTCACGAGCTGCGCGCGCAGTGAGTCGCGCTGCGCGATCGCCTGCTCGTTCTGCGAGCTCGACACGAGCTTCTCGCGCACCAGGCGTTCCATGCGCTGCGCGTTCGATTCTGCTTCCTGCAGCTGCGCCTGCACGCTGCCGATCTCGCTGCGTGCGGCCTCGACCTGCGAGGTGGCAAGATCACGCTGCGCGAGCGCGTCGACGGGATCGAGGGTGGCCATGACCTGGCCGGCCGCGACCTGCTGTCCCTCTTCGATCAGTACTTCCTGCACCTTGCCGGTGATCTTCGCCGACACGGTCGCCATCCGGCGCGCGACGACATAACCCGTGGCATCCAGCACCGAGGCGCTGCCGCCGCCGCTGCCGATGGCCACGACGCGCGCGGTTTCCACCGCCACCGCCCGCTCGCGCACGATGAGCAGCCAGGCTGCGACCCCCGCTACGAGCACAGCGCCAGCGATGGCGAGCGCGATCCACAGGCCGCGGCGTTCGGGCTCAGGAGACACGCTGCGGTCGATGCGCAGTTCCTTCAGCAGGTCTGCGGGGTCGTTCATATCGCTGGGAAGCACGCGGGCAGAGCCGCCAAGTTTGACTGCGGAAAAGTTAAATCGCCACCCCGCGGGTGACGGGTAGGGGCCATTGCCGCATACTTCGACTGGTCGGAGGAAGTTCGCGCCCGGGCACGGAGTCCGGTGCGGAGCTTCGGGTTTCGGAGGGCCGACGGCACCACGCTGCCGGCGGAGTTCAGGGGAGCATCAGGGGATGCGACAACCATGGGCCGGCGGCGCGGCGACGACCGCGAGATCGGCTCCCTTGCAGTTCTCGCTGCTGCCCGCGCGCGGCGCACAGCCCAGCTGGGACGTCAGGATCAGCCGTCGCGCCCGTCGCCTGTCGATGCGAGTCTTCCCGGGCGGTCGGGTGGAGGTCGTCGTGCCGCCGGGCATTGGAATTCCGGCCATCGAGCGCTTCGTCGCGCGTCATCGCGACTGGGCGGAGCGGCGGTCGCGGGAGTTCGCACTGGCCGCGCCGTGCGAGACCGAGACGCAACCCGGACACGTGGCACTGGCCGCGAGCGGACAGACGTGGTCGATCGACTATGAGCCGGGTCGCGGACGCGGGGTCAGGGAACATGCGGCCGGTGCGCTTCGCGTCCGCGTGACCGATCCCGGAAACCGGCTGCAGGTGAGCGCCGCGCTGCGCGCCTGGTTGGCGGAGCGCGCAAGCGATCATCTCGGACGGCTGCTCGCCGAGGTTTCGAGCGAGATCGAAATCGATTACCGCCAGCTTCAGCTACGGCGCCAGCGCACACGCTGGGGCAGCTGCTCGGCAAGCGGCGGTATCAGCCTCAACGTCTGTCTGATGTTTCAGCGGCCGGAGGTGGTCCGCTATCTCCTCATCCACGAACTCTGCCACCGCCGCCACATGAACCACTCGGCTCGTTTCTGGCGCCTGGTCGAGCGCTTCGAGCCGCGCTGGCAATCGCTCGATGAGGAGTTGCTGGCGGGCTGGCGGAGGGTGCCGGCCTGGGTATTCCCGTGAACCGGGACAAGGAGACGCCGGCAGCTGCGCTCGATGCCGAGCGCGAGAGCGTGTTCTGGGATCTCGGCGATTCGCTGAGCTACGGCGAGTACCTGCAGCTCGACCGCGTCCTCTCCGCGCAGCGCCCACAGTCCTTTCACCACGACGAGATGCTGTTCATCGTCATCCACCAGGCGTCCGAGCTGTGGCTGAAACTCTGCATCCATGAGCTGACGGCGGCGATCGACCACGTGCGCCGCGACGTGCTGGGACCTGCCTTCAAGATGCTGGCGCGCGTCTCGCGCGTTCAGGCCCAGCTCACGCAATCCTGGGACGTGCTGGCCACGATGACCCCATCGGACTATTCGGCCTTCCGCAACCAGCTCGGTAAGTCCTCGGGGTTCCAGTCGTACCAGTACCGGATGCTCGAATTCCTGATCGGCAACAAGAATTCGGCGACGATCGAGGTCTTCCGGGGAACACCGGAGATCCATGCACGGCTCGAGGCGACGCTGCGCGCGCCGAGCCTGTACGACGAGAGCCTGCGGCTGCTCAGTCGTCGGGGCTACGAATTACCCGCAGAATATCTCGATCGCGACTGGAGTCAGCCGTACGTTGCAAGCAAAGGCGTAGCGGCGGCCTGGCTCGCGGTGTACCACAACGCCGAAGAGCACTGGGACCTGTATGAGCTCGCCGAGAAACTCGTCGATCTCGATCACCAGTTCCAGCTGTGGCGGTTCAGTCACATGAAGACCGTGGAGCGGATCATCGGCTACAAGCGTGGCACCGGCGGCACGAGCGGTGTCAGCTATCTGTCGAGGCTGCTCGAGCTGAAGTTCTTTCCCGAGCTCTGGACCGTGCGCACGGCGATGTGAGACCGTGGCAGCCATGAACGACCGTCTGCACAACGTCAACGTCCTGTCGAGCGAGCTCCTGCCCACCCCCGAGACGGTGAAGCAGGCCTTGCCGCTGCCGGCGTCGTCGGAGGACTTCGTCTACCGCAGCCGAGGCCTGCTGCGGCGGATTCTCGACCGCGAGGACCCGCGGCTGTTCGTCGTGGTGGGGCCGTGCTCGATTCACGATCCTGCGGCCGCCCGCGAGTACTCATTGCGACTGCGTTCGCTCGCCGAGCGCGTCGGTCGCACGCTGTTCGTTCTCATGCGGGTTTACTTCGAGAAGCCGCGGACCACGATCGGCTGGAAGGGTCTGATCAACGACCCTGACATGGACGACTCCTTCCACATCGAGAAGGGCATACATATCGCGCGTCAGCTGTTACTGGACCTCGCCGCGAGCGGTGTGCCGGCGGCCACCGAGGCGCTCGACCCGATCATGCCGCAGTACCTGTCGGAGCTCATCACCTGGACCGCGATCGGCGCGCGCACGACCGAGTCGCAGACGCATCGCGAGATGGCGAGCGGGCTGTCGACGCCGGTCGGATTCAAGAACGGCACCGACGGCTCGTTGGCGGTGGCGATCAACGCGTTGCAGTCCGCGCGTCACCCGCATCACTTCCTGGGCATCACGCAGCAGGGCACCTCGGCGGTGTTCCGCACTCGTGGCAACAGCTATGGCCACATCGTGCTGCGCGGGGGAGGCGGACGCACGAACTACGACTCGGTGAGCATCGCCCTGTGTGAGCGCGAACTCGAGCAGGCGAGCCTGCCCGTCAACATCGTGGTCGACTGCAGTCACGGCAACTCCGCCAAGGACCCGGCGCTGCAGCCGCTCGTTGCGGAGAACGTCGGCAACCAGATTCTCGAGGGCAACCGGTCCATCGTCGGGCTGATGCTCGAGAGCAACCTCAACTGGGGCACTCAGGCCATCCCGCCCGATCGCGCGCAACTCCAATACGGGGTGTCGGTGACCGACGCCTGCATCGACTGGGCCACGACCGAGACCCTGCTGCTCACGCTCGATGCGCGGCTGCGCTCCGCGCCGCGGTTTGCGCGCGGTACGGTGGCCGCCTGAAAGCGCCTGCCGAAGAATGATTCGGGCCCATGTTGCGCCCGGCTACGCTAACATGCCGCTCCTTCACCGCACGGAACAGTACCGGAGGACAGCGCCATGACGATCAAGGTGGGAGACAAGATGCCGGCGGGCGTGCTGACGCACATGACCAAGGACGGGCCGCAGAAGATCAGCACCGAACAGCTGTTCGCCGGCAAGAAGGTCGTGCTCTTTTCCGTGCCCGGCGCGTTCACGCCGACCTGCGACGCCAAGCACCTGCCCGGATACCTGCAGCAGGCCGATGCGCTCAAGGCCAAGGGCATAGACACCGTCGCCTGCATGGCGGTGAACGACGTCTTCGTGATGAACGCCTGGGGTAAGGCATCGAACGTCGGCGACAAGGTCCTGATGCTCGCCGACGGCAACGCAGAGTACTCGAAGGCGCTCGGCCTGGAGCTCAATGCAACCGGTTTCGGCATGGGCATCCGCGGTCAGCGCTTCGCGGTCGTCGTCGACAACGGCGTGGTCAGGGGACTCCACATCGAAGCACCGGGCGAGTTCCGGGTGTCGAGCGCCGAGCACGTGCTCGGCACGCTCTGAGGAAAATTGGCTCGGGGCCAATTTCCGGCGGGGCCGCCTGCGCGGTGCGGGGAAATTGGCTCCGAGCCAATTTTCAGGCGCTCAGCGCGTTCTCGAGCTCCGGCACGATCGTGAAGAGGGCGCCG
>JBQGDL010000055.1:0-7797 GCA_052039045.1 Steroidobacteraceae bacterium | reverse complement strand
GCGCAGCTCGGTCGTGAGCTCGATCAGGTTGCCACGCATCCTCTCCATGGTCCGGGCGAGCGACTGGGTCTCGGCGCTGCCGCTGACCGGAATCGACGCCGAGAAATCGCCCTGCCCGAGACGCACGGCCGAACGGGTGATGGCGCGCAGCGGTCGCGCGATTCGCCGTCCGAGCACCACTCCGGCGAATACCGCGAGGCCGCCGAGCACCAGCGCAATCAGCGCCAGCCTGCGCAGGAAGCGCGCCACCGAGCGTTCCACGGTCGCGGCCGGCAGACGCACCTCGATCAGGGCCACGCCCTCGCCCGTCGCGGCGAGCACGGGCGCGCTCGCGGCGTACGCATCCAGTCGATCGATGCGACGGGCGGTGATCTGTCCATCGGCGAGCGCCGCGGAGTGCAGCTCGCGCATCGGCGCATCGACGTTGTCGAGCCAGTTGGTGAGCTGGAGCAGGCGCACGTCCTCGCCGGTCTCGGTACGGATCTCCTTTTCCAGGCGGGGGCCCAGCAGGCGCACAGCGATCACGCGCACACCGGGCAGGTTCGGGGCTGCGACCACCGCGCCGATCAGCCCGTTCGGCGCGGCCGGATCGGCGAGCAGAATGCGCTCGCCCTGTTCCTCGCTCGCCGCGAGCAGCGCCGCCCACGGCAGCCCGCGGCCCGTCGTGGCGATCGCCTGTGTGTTGTAGAACACGCCGCAGGCATCGAGCTGGCTCGTGCTGCAGAAGCGCTGCAGGAACGGCACGATCGGCTCGGCCCGCCGCTCGATGATCAGCCGCCGCAGCGTCGGCCGGCTGGCGAGCAGCCGCGCGGCGGTCAGGGCATCCTCGCCCGCGCGACGGATGCGGTCGCGCGCCTGCAGGCCGGCGACCTGCACGCGCGCCAGCGCCTGCTCCTCGGCCTGATCGCGCAGCAGCCCGGCGGAAATCCACCACAGTCCGAGCATCACGGCGAGCGCCAGGCTGCCCATCACGAGCGCGAGCAGCCGGCCGAGTGTCATCGGCCCCGCGTACCGCTCGCGGAGCTCCGACACTCGCATCATCGGCAGGCGGGCCACCGGCACCTCAGGCCGCCCGCCGCCCGGCCTGCCACTCGACGAAGGTCTTGATGCAGAGCGTCAGGATCGCGAGCAGCGCGAGGAGCGATGCGACGGCAAAGGCACCGACGAAGTCGTACTCGTTGTACAGGATCTCGACGTGCAGCGGCATCGTGGTGGTGATCCCGCGGATGTGTCCGGATACCACCGACACGGCGCCGAACTCGCCCATCGCGCGCGCGTTGCAGAGGATGACCCCGTACAGCAGCGCCCAGCGGATCTTGGGCAGGGTCACGCGCAGGAAGGTGGTCCACGCGCCCGCGCCGAGCGTGATCGCAGCCTCCTCCTCGTCGCTCCCCTGCTGCTGCATCAGCGGTATCAGCTCCCGTGCCACATACGGAAAAGTCACCAGCAAGGTCGCGATTATGATGCCGGGCAAAGCGAAGATGATCGAGATGTCGTGCTCCTGCAGCCATGGGCCGAACCAGCCATGCGCACCGAACAGCAGCACGAACACCAGGCCCGCGATCACCGGCGAAATGGCGAAGGGCAGATCGATCAGCGTGATCAGCAGGCTCTTGCCCTTGAACTCGAACTTGGCGATCGCCCAGGCGGCGCAGATGCCGAACAGGGTGTTGAGCGGCACGACGATGGCGGCGGTGAGCAGCGTGAGCCTGATCGCCGCGATCGTGTCCGGATCGGCGAAGCTCTCCACGTACACCCCGAAGCCCTTGGCCAGCGCCTGAATCAGGATCATGGCGAGCGGGGCGATGAGCAGCAGCCCGAGGAAGCCAACGGCGATCATGATCAGCGCGGCGCGCGCCAGGCGCACCCGCCTGGACACCCGGCGACGATCCTCGACGACGTGTGCTGCGCCCGCCATCAGCGTCCCACCGCCACGTGCCGGCGGCGCCCCCAGGCCTGCACCAGGTTGATCGCGAACAGCATCACGAAGGACATCGCGAGCATCGCGAGTCCGAGAGCCGCAGCCGCCAGATAGTCGAACTGCTCGAGTTTGATCACGATCAGGAGCGGCGTGATCTCGGTCTTCATCGGCAGATTGCCGGAGATGAACACCACCGAGCCGTATTCGCCCACGCCGCGCGCGAAGGCGAGCGTGAACCCCGTAAGCAGCGCGGGCAGCACCGCCGGCAGGATGATGCGGCGGAAGATGTGGAACGGACCCGCCCCGAGCGTCTCGGCGGCGTCCTCGAGATCGCGCTGCACCTCGATCAGCGCCGGCTGTACGGAGCGCACGACGAACGGCAGACCGATCAGGATCAGCGCCACGACCACGCCGATCCAGGTATAGGCGACCTGCACGCCGAAACCGGCGAGCTTCTGGCCGAGCCAGCCGTTGGGCGCGAACACCGCCGTGAGCGCGATGCCGGACACGGCGGTCGGCAGCGCAAACGGCAGATCGATGAGTGCATCGACGAGCCGCCGGCCCGGGAACTCGTAGCGCACCAGCGTCCAGGCGACGATGAAACCGAAGATCGCGTTCACGACCGCCGCCAGCAGCGCGGCGCCGAAGCTCAGGCGGTAGGACGCGATCGCGCGCGGATCGAGCAGGATGTCGCGCAGCTCCGCGAGCGAAGGCGAGCTGCCCTTGATGATCAGCGCCGCGAGCGGGATCAGCACGATCGCGCTCAGGAAGAACGTCGCAAAACCGAGCGTCAGCCCGAAGCCCGGCAGAATGCTCGGCTGGCGAAAACGGCTCATGCGGCGGCGCGCACGATCAGCACGGGGCTGCCAGCCCGCGTATCGAGCAGCTTGGCGATCGGCCGCAGCCGCATCCAGGCGTCCGCCGCACCCGCGATCGGCAAGCCGATGATCAGCAGCGACGCGCCGTCCACGCCGAGCTCCTTGCCGAGCTCGCCGGCCGGATCGCCGACGCGCAGCTCGGTCCGCACGTCGAGCCCGTGGACCGCAGCCGCCTCCGAGCGCGCATCGAGCAGATGTCGCAGCTGCACCGCCCGCTCCTCCTCCGGTAGCTCGTTCGACTGGATGTCGAGGAACGTCGCTTCGGCGGGCAGATTGCGCAGCAGGCTCGAGGCCACCGCGAGCGTCGGCCGCAGTGCGCCGTCCGAGGCGGCGTGGATCACGACGCGCTGTGGCACGGCGCGCGACGGATCGAGGCACAGCACCTGCGATGCGCCGTGGCGCAGCAGCCACTCGACCCGCGCCGCGCCGCCGGGGCCGGATTCCACGGCCGCCAGGCCGTGCGGAGCGATGGCGCGCGGGGGCTTGCCGGTTGCCGGCTCGCCCACGGCCGGCTCGACGCGATGGCTGATGCGGGTGAGCATGCGCGTCGATAGCGCCTGCAGCAGCGGCGCCTCCGCGATGCGTGTGCAGTCTTGCTCGGTGGTGGCCACGGCGCTGAAGCTCGAGACCGGCGTCGGCAGGACGTGGATCCGCCGTGCGCCGAGCGCGACGCGTTGACCGGGTGCAATGGGGAGCTGGCGCTTCTCCGGCAGCGTGCGCGTCACCTCGATCAACGCGCCTTCGGTTGCGCTTGCGACGCGCTGCACCGCGGCGGGGGCGAGTGTGCCGCCGTCCAGCATGCGTACCCGCAGCCGCTCCACGGCGCCGCCGAACAAGACCTCTTCGACGCGTGCGTGCCCGACGAAAGTCGAGCGGACGTCGCGCTTGGTCGCCGCGAGCTCGACTTCCTCCGGCCGCAGCACGGTGACGATCTCGTGCACGGTCGCGGCGGAGGCCCGCCGCGTATCCTCCGGCGGCGCGAATCGAACGCCGTCCCTGCTGCGATAGCCGAGCAGCAGGTTCGCGGCGCCCAGGAAGGTCGACACGAAGCGCGTCGCCGGCCGCGTGTACAGATCGTCCGGCTTGCCGCACTCGAGCAGGCGCCCCTGATGCATGACGCCGATGCGGTCGGCGAGTGCAAAGGCCTCTTCCTGGTCGTGGGTGACGAGAATCGTGGTGATGCCTAGCTCGCGCTGGATCTGCCGGATAGTCCGTCGCAGCTCCTCGCGGATCTTCGCGTCGAGCGCGCCGAAGGGCTCGTCCATCAACAGCACCTTCGGCCGGTGCGCGAGCGCGCGGGCGACCGCGATGCGCTGCTGCTGCCCGCCCGAGAGCTGCGCCGGCAGGCGGTCGTCCATTCCTTCGAGCGCTACGAGCCGGAGCAGCTCCTGTCGCCGCGCGCGGCGCTCGGCGGCGCGCGAATGCCGCACGCGCAGCGCGAACTCGATGTTGTCGGCGATCGTCATGTGACGGAACAGCGCATAGTGCTGAAACACGAAGCCGACCTCACGCTCGCGGGCCGGCACGTACGTCACGTCGCGCCCGTGCAGCGAGACGCGGCCGCGATCGATCTCGGTCAGCCCGGCGATGGCGCGCAGCAGCGTGCTCTTGCCGCTGCCGCTTGGGCCGAGCAGCACGAGAAACTCGCCCTCGGCGACCTCGATCGAGACGTCGTTGACTACCGGCACGGACTGGTAGCGCTTCGTGACCTGGTCGAGATGGATGGACATGGCTGGACCGCGCGTTCGGCGAGTTTTCGGCCCATGCTAGGAACGGACGGTTGCAGTGTCAGTCGCAGCGCGGTGACATTCCGGTCACAGCGCAGCTGAGCGGCTGGAGGGTGGCGGTTTCTCGCTAGAATTGCGACATGGGACTCCCCGCCTACGAAAAGCTCGGCGTCTTCTATCTCGGCCGGGAGGTCGACCCGCAGACCCAGACCCCGGGTGACGAGCTGCTCTACGACTCGCGAGACCTGACGACGCACGCCGTCTGCATCGGCATGACGGGCAGCGGCAAGACCGGTCTCGGGATCGCGCTTCTCGAGGAGGCGGCGCTCGACGCGGTCCCGGCGATCGTGATCGACCCGAAGGGCGATCTCGGCAACCTGCTGCTCACCTTCCCGGAGCTGCAACCGGAGGATTTCGAACCCTGGGTGGACGCCGGCGAGGCGGCACGCAAGGGGCAGAGTGTGCCGCAGTTCGCCGCCACCACCGCCGGGGCCTGGGGCAAGGGGCTGGCCGAATGGGGGCAGGACGGGGCGCGCATCCGGCGGCTGCGCGCCGCCACGGACGTCGCGATCTACACACCAGGCTCCGCGGCCGGCCGGCCACTGTCCGTGCTGCGTTCGTTCGCCGCGCCCGAACCGGCGCTGCTCTCCGATGCGACCGCGCTCAAGGAGCGAATCGCGGGCTCGGTATCCGGCCTGCTGGGCCTGCTCGACATCGAGGCCGACCCGCTCAAGAGCCGCGAGCACATTCTGCTGTCGGCGATTCTCGATGCCGCCTGGCGCACAGGCGAGAGCCCCGATCTCGCCGGCATCATCGGCCGCGTGCAGAAGCCGCCCTTCGACAAGCTGGGCGTCTTCGATCTCGAAAGCTTCTATCCCGCGCGCGACCGCACGCAGCTCGCGCTCTCGATCAACGCATTGCTCGCAGCACCGGGTTTCGGCGCCTGGCTGACCGGCGACCCGCTCGACATCCAGCGGCTGCTGTACACAGCCGCCGGCAAGCCGCGCACCGCCATCGTGTCGATCGCGCACCTCAACGATGCCGAGCGCATGTTCGTGGTCACGCTCGTGCTGAGCGAGCTCGTCGCCTGGATGCGCCGCCAGCCCGGCACGACCAGCCTGCGGGCGGTCTTCTACATGGACGAGATCGCGGGCTACTTCCCGCCGGTGGCGATGCCGCCCTCGAAGGCGCCACTGCTCACACTCATGAAGCAGGCGCGGGCGTTCGGTCTCGGCGTCGTGCTCGCCACGCAGAACCCCGTCGACCTCGACTACAAGGGCTTGAGCAACGCCGGCACCTGGTTCATCGGCCGGCTGCAGACCGAGCGCGACCGCGAGCGCGTGATCGAGGGCCTGCTCGGCACCGAGGCGGCCCGGGGGCTCGATCGCGGCCGACTGATCTCCCTGCTGGCGAACCTCTCGCAACGCACGTTTCTGATGCGCAATGTCCACGACGATGCCCCGGTGCTGTTCCGCACACGCTGGGCCATGTCCTATCTCCGCGGACCGATGACGCTGCCGGAGCTCCGTACGCTCGCCGGCGCGGCGGGCGATGCCGCGCCGGGCCCGGTTCTCGCTGCCGGTACGGCGGCGTCACGCGAGCCTGCGGCCGGGGGTCAGGCCACAGGCGCCGCGGCCAGCGCCCGCCCCGTGGTGGAGGCCGGAGTCACCGAGCGCTTTCGTGACACTGGCAGCGCGGCCCCGGCGTACCGCGCGAACGTCGGAGCGCGCGTCCGCGCGCACTTCGTCGACGCCCGCACCGGGCTCGACGCCTGGGAGACGCGTCACTACCTCGCCCGCGCCGACGGCGCGGGCCCGGACTGGTCGACGGCAGAAGTGTTCGAGGAGTCGGCGCTGCGCCTCTCCGACGCCCCCGCCGTGGGCGCGAGCTTCGCGCCTGCGCCCGGCGCGCTGCTGTCGCCCCGCGCCTACCGCGGGTGGGCGAGTGCGCTCGCCGAGCATGCGTACCGGAATCTGGCGCTGCAGGTGTTTCACTGCCCGGCGCTCAAGCGCACGGCCGCGCCGGGCGGCACCGAGGGCGATTTCCGCGCCACACTCACCCACGAGCTGCGCGAACGTCGCGACGCCGCGGTCGAGGAGCTGCGCGGACGGTACGCGAAGAAGCTCACTGCGCTCGCGGACCGGCAACGCCGCGCCGAGCAGAGAGTCGAGCGCGAGCGCGCCCAGGCCACGAGCGAGACCACCTCGTCGGTGCTAAGCGTCGGCGGGAGCGTGCTCGGCGCGCTGCTCGGCGGACGGCGCGGTGCGCTGGCCGGCGCATCGAGCGCCGCCCGCCGCCTGGGCCGCATCTCGAAGGAGCGTACCGACGTCGAGCACGCGCAGTCCGACGCCCGGTCGCTGCACGAGCAGGCGGCGGCGATCGAAGCGGAGCTCGAAGCAGAGATCGGCGCGCTCGGTACCCAATACGATCCGGCAACGATCGGCATCGAGTCGGTGACGGTTCGGCCGCGCAAGTCGGACCTGGCCGTCGAAGACCTGGCGCTCGTCTGGTCGGCCTGACCGGCCGCGGGGAACTGCAATGGATGACCTGGTCGCGGAGCTGACCGACAAGCTGGGCGTGAACCGCAAGCAGGCGCAGGGCGGCCTTATTGCCATCCTGCGCGCCGGCCAGCAGCACTTAAGCGCTCGCGACTTCGCCGAGTTCGTGCGCGACGTCCCCGGAGCGGACAAGCTGCTCAGGAATGCGCCGCCGGCGAGCACGCTCAGCTCGCTCGCGGGGGGATTGGGCTCGCTGCTGGGCGGACGCAGCAGCACGGCCGGGCGCTGGGCAGGGCTCGCCGCTTCGTTCGCCGAGCTCGGCGTCGACCTCGACACCGCAAAGAAGTTCGGCCCGATCGTGATGGAACACGTGCGCCAGCACGGCGGCGACGAGCTGCTCGACAAGCTCAAGGAGGCGTTGAAGCTGTGAGCGCCGCGCCCGCCACGGCGGCCACGACCCGCGCGCGGCCGATCCGCGCGCCGCTGGTGCTGGCATCGCTCGCCTTCCTTGCCGTCGCCTGCGATTACTTCGACCGCGACCTGCGCCCCGGCAGCTATCGCGCTTCGCTCGACACGCCCGTGGGAGAGCTGCCGTTCGGGCTCGACATCGCGCAGGAGTCCGGCCGCTTCGTGCTGTTCCTGATCAACGGCGAGGAGCGCGTGCGCATCGACGACGTGCGGGTCGAGCAACGCCGGCTGTACGCCTCGGTACCGGGGTCGCAGGCGACGCTCGCGCTCGAAGTGCGGCGGCGCTCGCTGGACGGCGAGCTCAC
>JBQGDL010000054.1:0-6904 GCA_052039045.1 Steroidobacteraceae bacterium | reverse complement strand
GTGCTGTCGGGCGGTGAGCTGCCGGCACTGATGCTGATCGACGCCGTGGCAAGATTGCTGCCGGGCACTCTCGGCTGCGCGCAGTCGGCGGAGCAGGAGTCGTTCACGACCGGGCTGCTCGATTGGCCGCACTACACGCGGCCCGAGGTCTGGGAAGGGCGGCCGGTGCCGTCGGTGCTGCTCGGCGGTAACCACGCCGAGATCCGGCGCTTCCGACTGCGCCAGGCGCTCGGGCGGACCCAGGCACGGCGCCCCGAGATGCTCGCCGGACGCGAGCTGACGCGCGAGGAGCGGCAGTTGCTCGAGGAGTATGTGGCGGAGCAGGATGCGACGCGGGATCGTGCAGGGAAGCAGCAACAGCGAGAAGGGTGAGATATGACCAACATCATTGCCGCGCTCGAATCCGAGCGCATGAAACGCAAGGTGCCGGATTTCGGTCCCGGGGACACCGTCGTCGTCGAAGTGAAGGTCAAGGAAGGCGACCGCGAGCGCGTGCAGGCCTACGAGGGTGTCGTCATCGCGCGCCGCAATCGCGGGCTCAACTCCTCGTTCACCGTGCGCAAGATTTCGCACGGCGAGGGCGTCGAGCGCGTTTTCCAGACCTACAGCCCGTCGCTCGGCGGAATAACCGTCAAGCGCCGCGGCAACGTGCGACGCGCAAAGCTCTACTATCTGCGTGATCGCGCCGGCAAGGCCGCGCGCATCGAAGAGAAGGTCTGAGGGCTCAGGCGGCGCCGGCGCCGGTGCTGCCTCGAAGCATGTTGAGCGCGCTGGGACGTCTGCTCGGCTGGATCTGGAGAGGTCTCGACGGCCTCCGCAAGGTCCTGCATCTGATCCTGCTGCTGATCTTGTTCGGCGGCCTCTGGGCGGCTTTCTCGCATTCGATACCGTATGTCCCGCACGGCGCGGCACTTGTGGTCGCCCCGCAGGGCCCGATCGTGGAACAGCTCACCGGCGATCCGATCGAGCGCGCCATCGCCGACAGTCTGCATCACGTGCCGACGCAGACGCTGCTGCGCGATCTCGTCGAAGCGATACGCGCCGCCCGCGACGACGCGCGCATCTCTGCGCTGTACCTCGACCTCGGCGGGATGTCGGGGGCAGGCGTTCCAAAGCTCGCAGAGATCGCTTCGGCCGTCGAGTCGTTCCGCGAGAGCGGCAAGCCGGTCATCGCCTTCTCCGATTTCTACGACCAGAGCCAGTACTACATCGCAGCCCACGCCGACGAGATCTATCTGGATCCGCAGGGCGTGGCATTCATCGACGGCTTCGCGAATTACGGGCTGTTCGTGAAGGACGCGATCGACAAGCTCGCGATCGACTGGAACGTGTTCCGCGTCGGCGAGTACAAGTCGGCCACCGAGATGTTCAGCCGCAACGACATGTCGCCCGCGGAGCGCGAGGAAAGTCTCGCCTGGCTGACGGCGCTCTGGGGCACCTACAAGGCCGACGTTGCCCGCGCCCGCCGCTTCGAGCCCGAGCGCCTGCAGAGCTATGCCGACGACAGCGTGGCGGCGCTGAAGCGCGCCGGGGGCGACCTCGCGAAGATGGCGCTCGACGCCGAGCTCGTCACCGCGCTCGAGGGCCGCACCGGGGTCGAGCAGCGGCTCAAGCAGATCACGGGCCCGGACGGCGATGACGAGGATTACCTCGGCGTCGATCACTGGTCCTATCTGGCGAACCTTCATTCGCAACGTGCGCTGGCGCTCGAGTCGCCGCAGAAGGTGGGTGTCATCGTCGCCGCAGGCGAGATCCTGCCCGGCGAGCAGCCGCCCGGAATGATCGGCGGCGACAGCCTCGCCCAGCAGCTGCGCGAGGCACGCGAGGATGACGACGTAGCCGCCGTCGTGCTGCGCATCGACAGCCCGGGCGGCAGCGTGTTCGCGAGCGAGGTCATCCGCCGCGAGCTCGCTCGGCTGCGCGAGGCCGGCAAGCCGGTGGTGGCGTCGATGAGCAGTCTGGCCGCGTCGGGCGGCTACTACATCGCCATGGACGCCGACCGCATCGTTGCTAGCCCGGCAACGCTCACCGGATCGATCGGAATATTCGCGATTTTTCCGACCTTCGAGCGCTCGCTCGAGAAGCTCGGCGTGCACGTCGACGGTGTCGGCACGACGGTGCTGTCGGGGGACTTCCGCCTCGATCGCACGCTGGGTGACACCTCGCGCGATCTCGTGCAGCAGAGCCTGGAGCACGAGTACCGGCAGTTCGTCTCGCGCGTGGCGCAGGCACGCCGCAAGAAGGTCGAAGCGATCGATGCCGTGGCGCGCGGCCGCGTGTGGGCCGGCTCGGACGCGCTCGCGCACGGCCTGGTCGATCGGCTCGGCGGCTACGATGACGCCGTGCGGCTCGCCGCGGAGCTCGCCAAGCTCGGCGACGACTATGAAGTCGAGGTGCTCGAAACCGAGATCGGCATTGGCGAAGCGCTCGGCCTGCGAGTCCGCTCGGCGGTCGCGCGCGCTGTGGCGCCGCTGCTGCCGGAGGCCGCGCTGCCGCGCCTGCCGGAGGCCCTGGCACCGCTGGTACGCTCGTCGCAGCGCCTGGCGCGGCTCAAGGATCCGCGGCGGCTCTTCAACTACTGCATCGCCTGCCCGGTCGAGTAGCGGTCTCGGTCTGCTTTTCGCCGCCTCGAAGCTCACGTAGCTCAGGCTTTGCCGGACGGGTGTTCCAGCAGTGCCAGCACACGCTCAGCGGGGCGGCAGAGCCGCACGCCCTTGGGCGTGCACACGATGGGCCGGTTGACGAGCTCGGGATGTTCGGTCATCGCGGCGAGCAAGGTCTCGTCGTCGACCTCAGGCCCAAGCAGTCCCAGCTCCTCCGCGGGCGACCGCGCAGTCCGGAGCGCCTCGTGCGGCGTCAGCCCGGCTGCTGCGAAAAGCCCGAGCAGCTGCGGGCGCGTCCAGCCGGTCTTCAGGTACTCGACGATGGTCGGCCGGTAGCCAGCCGCCTGGATGAGGCCGAGCACCTGGCGGGAGGTACCGCATCCAGGGTTGTGGTGGATGACCACCGGAAACTGCTCCGCGCTGACCTTTGCTTCCGCCATAGCTGCCTCACGCCGCCCAGTCGAGGATCACCTTGCCGGAGCTGCCGCTCTTCATGATCTCGAAGCCCTCCCGATAAGCGGCGACCGGCAGCCGGTGGGTGATGATCGGCGTCACGTCGAGCCCGCTCTGCAGCATCGCCGCCATCTTGTACCAGGTCTCGAACATCTCGCGGCCGTAGAGGCCCTTCAGCACGAGCCCCTTGAAGATCACTTCGTTCCAGTCGATTGCGGTCTCGCCCGGCGGAATGCCGAGCAGCGCGACGCTGCCGCCGTGGTGCATGGTGCGCAGCAGATCGCGGAACGCGGACGGATTGCCCGACATCTCGAGCCCGACGTCGAAGCCCTCGACCATGCCGAGCGACTTCATCGTGTCGTCGATCGAGTCGCGCGTAACGTTGATCGCGCGCGTCGCGCCCATGCGCCGCGCGAGCTCGAGCCGGTAGTCGTTGACGTCGGTGACCACGATATGGCGCGCGCCGACGAAGCGTGCGATCGCCCCCGCCATGATCCCGATCGGGCCGGCGCCCGTGATCAGCACGTCCTCGCCCACGAGGTTGAAGGCGAGCGCGGTGTGTGTCGCGTTGCCGAGCGGATCCAGGATCGCCGCAACTTCGTCGCTGATCGAATCGGGCAGCTTGAAGGCATTGAAGGCGGGGATCACCAGGTACTCGGCGAAGCTGCCCGGACGGTTCACCCCCACACCGACGGTGTTGCGGCACAGATGACGCCGGCCGGCCCGGCAGTTGCGGCAGTAGCCGCAGGTGATGTGACCCTCGCCCGACACCCGGTCGCCGACCTTGAAGCCCTGTACTTCGCTCCCGACCTCGACGATCACGCCGCTGTACTCGTGGCCGACCGCCATTGGCACCGGGATCGTCTTCTGCGCCCAGGCATCCCAGCTGTAGATGTGCACGTCCGTGCCGCAGATCGCGGTCTTGCGGATCCGGATGCGGACGTCGTTCGCGCCGAGCTTCGGTTCCGGTATCTCCTGCAGCCAGATGCCCGGCGCGCGCTCGGCCTTGACCAGTGCCTTCATGAGGTCATCTCCCAGCCGGACCGGTGATGCCGAGCTCGCGTCCGGTGGCCACGAATGCGTCTATGGCGCGATCGAGCTGACCGCGGTCGTGTCCCGCGCACATCTGCGTGCGGATGCGCGCCTTGCCCATCGGCACGACCGGGTACGAGAACCCGATCACGTACACGCCGTGGTCGAGCAGCCGCTCGGCGAACCGCGCGGCGAGCGCGGCGTCACCGAGCATCACGGGCACGATCGGGTGCTCGCCCGGCACGATGTCGAACCCGGCTTCGGTCATCCGACGGCGGAAGTACTCGGTATTGTCCCAGAGCCGCGCACGCAGCTCGTCGCTGCCCTGCACGAGGTCGAGTACGCGCAGCGTCGTGGCGGCGATCACCGGCGGGATGCTGTTCGAGAACAGGTACGGCCGCGAGCGCTGCCGCAGCCATTCGACCACGGGTGCGCGCGCCGCCGTGAAGCCGCCGGCCGCCCCGCCCAGCGCCTTGCCGAGCGTGCTGGTGATGATGTCGACACGGCCGAGCACCTCGCGGTGCTCCGGCGTGCCGCGCCCGCCGCGGCCGACGAAGCCCGTCGCGTGCGAGTCGTCCACCATCACCAGCGCGCCGTAGCGTTCGGCCAGGTCGCAGATGTCCTTGAGGCGCGCGATCACGCCGTCCATCGAGAACACACCGTCGGTCGCGATCAGCTTCACGCGAGCGTCGGACGCCTCCCTGAGCCGCGTCTCGAGCTCGTCGAGATCGTCGTTCGCGTAGCGCAGCCGCCGCGCCTTGCAGAGACGGATCCCGTCGATGATGCTCGCGTGGTTGAGCGCATCGCTGATCACGGCGTCCTGCTCGTCGAGCAGCGTCTCGAACAGGCCGCCGTTCGCGTCGAAGCAGGAAGAGTAGAGAATCGCGTCATCCATGCTCAAGAAAGCCGCGAGACGGGCTTCGAGCTCCTTGTGCACCGACTGCGTGCCGCAGATGAAGCGCACCGAGGCCATGCCGTAGCCGTAGCGGTCGAGCGCGCGGTGCGCCGCCTCGCGTACGCAGGGGTGATTGGCCAGCGCGAGGTAGTTGTTGGCGCAGAGGTTGATGAGCTCGCGCCCGTCGGCGAGCCGCACCACCGGTTGCTGTGGCGACCCCAGTACGCGTTCGGGCTTGTAGAGACCCTGCTCGCGCAGCTCTGCACATTGCCGGTCGAGCCGGTCGAGAAACGCCTGGTCCAAAACGAACCTCCAGGAAAGCGGCGATTATAGGGGCCCTATAATGCCGGCGTGAGCCAGCACCGCGATCCCGATCCCAGGTCCCCGGCGGCGTCCGCCGGCCTGCGGGTCGACAAGTGGCTGTGGTGTGCGCGCTTCTTCCGCACCCGCAGTCTCGCCCAGGCGGCCGTCGAGGGCGGGCACGTGCAGGTCAACGGCGAGCGCGTCAAGTCATCGCGCCAGGTGCGCATAGGCGAGCGGCTGCGCATTCAGCGCGACGAGGAACGATTCGAGGTCGAGGTGACGGGGCTGCCGACGCGCCGCGGCCCGGCCACCGAGGCGCGCACGCAGTATCGCGAGACGGCCGAGAGCGAGGCGGCACGCCTGCAGGCCCGTGAGCTGCGGCGGCTCACGATGGCCGGTCCGACACGGCGACCCGACAAACGCGATCGGCGCGATCTGATGCGCGTGATCAAGAACCGCGGCGCATGAGCGCCGTGCTCGGCGCGCGCACGACGCGGCTGTTCGTCGTCCTCGCCGGGTTCTTCATCGCCAACGCGGTGATCGCCGAGTTCGTGGGCGTGAAGATCTTCGCGCTCGAGGCGACGCTCGGCCGCGAGCCTTTCGGCTGGAACCTGTTCGGTCAGACCGGGTCGCTGTCCTTCACCGCGGGCGTGCTGCTCTGGCCGCTCGTATTCATCATGACCGACGTCATCAACGAATACTTCGGGCGGCGCGGAGTGCGCTTCATTTCGTTCCTGAGCGTCGCCCTGATCGGCTATGCCTTCGTCGCCGCGTACGTCGCGATCAGTCTGGCGCCGGCCGCCTGGTGGGTGACGGTCAACGAGCCGCGCGGCGTGCCGGACATGCAGGCGGCATTTGCCAACGTATTCGGCCAGGGTCTTTGGACCATCGGCGGCTCGATCACCGCGTTCCTCATCGGGCAGCTCATCGACGTTGCGGTCTTCCATCGCATCCGGCGCGCGACGGGGAATCGCTGGATCTGGCTGCGCGCGACCGGTTCGACCGCAGTGTCGCAGCTCATCGACAGCTTCGTGGTGCTCTATGTCGCCTTCGTGATCGGACCGCAGCAGTGGCCGATTCCGCTCTTCCTCGCGGTCGGCGCGGTCAACTATCTCTACAAGATGTGTGCTGCCGTTGCGCTGATCCCGCTGATCTACCTGATGCGCCGCGCGATCGTCGGCTATCTCGGACCCGGCGAGGCGGCGGCGCTGCAGCGCACCGCCGCCGGATCGGCCTGATCCTGGGTCCTGCCGGAACGTGAATGCTGAACGGCGTCAGGCCCGGATACGCGGCCGTCGCAGCGCGGCATCAGCCCGCGTCACTCGCCGGCACTGCGAGCACCGGGCAACGCGCGTGGCGGAGCACGCGCTCGGTAGTGCTGCCTCGCAGGGCGTCCAGAAATCCATTCCGTCCGGCCGTCGGCATGACGATGAGATTCGTGGCCATTTGCCCGGCGACCTCGAGGATCTGCTCGACCGGATCGCCGCTGCGATGCATGCGCTGGAACGTCCAGGTCGCGCCGTTGCGCAAGTCGAAACAGGGGACGTCAGTCTCGCCGACGTGCAGTAGCACGATCGGCACGGCCTTCTCGCCGATTGCCTCGGCGACTCTGCGCGCG